>NZ_CP046244.1:3300000-3509388 GCF_009735625.1 Moorella glycerini
GGGTCCCCTGAATGATCACGTACGCTACATGGAGTGGAGTGATCGCAGGTTATAGCTACGTGAACCCCTGCCGGCAAACCTTCCATCAAGGCCCCCACCAGCAAGTCTAATTTTTCTACGACCTTTATCTTGAGGTCCCATCTTCCATCATGGCCTGCTAAATCTGCGGCCTTAACATGAATTATTACTAGATCGACTTTATTTACTAAATCGAGAGCTAGTCGGGCTTTGGCGACAGGATCAAAATCATAGGAGCCGGTTATACCTTCACCTGAAAAAATATCTAACCCAACCATTTTTCCTATTGCAAGCACTGTCTTTTCACCGGCTACAAGAGCCCCTTTAATCCCTTTATAACGCTTGGCGAGAGGAGGGATAGTATTGATAATCCCCGCGCCGCGCGTCAGGATGGCATTGGCTGGCGGCAATCCTGCCGCCTCTCTGGCGAGGTTGACCGGGTGCCTTCTTAATTTTTCTTGCGCTATATCGAGGAACTCTTGGAGTAATCGAGCAGTTTTGGCGGCTTCAGGCGTGTTGTCCAACGGGTAAATCTTACGCATTGGCCGTCCTTCACAAGCAGTACCGGGATCCGAATCGGAGACAGCCGGGCTTAATCCGGACCCGCGGAGTGCCAGTACAGCTCTATGTTCCGTCCCGGGAGCGAAAAAGGCGACCGTATCTTCACCCAAGCATATGTTGTTAAGGGAGGAGGCTAGCTCACTTGTTCCTTCCCTTATGCGGCCAGCCCTCCTGTCAACTACCAGACCCTGCTCATCGATGGTAGCAAAATTGCACCTAAAAGCCACGTCGCCCGCCTCAAGCTGTAACCCGGCCCCCAAGGCCTCAATAGGCCCACGACCTTTATAGTATTTAAAGGGATCGTACCCTAAAGCACACAGCGTTCCTACATCCGTACCACAAGGAACACCTGGAGCGTAAGGGTCCACTATGCCAACTATACCGCCATAAGCCAGCCGATCCAGGTTGGGGGTGCTGGCCGCTTCTAATGGGGTCTTCCCGTCCAACTCTAAAATAGGACGGTCCCCAAGACCGTCCGCGATTATTAACATACCTCTTGTCTTCACCGACTACATCTCCTTGTAAGTGTTATTATTACCTGATTGAAAGAACCAGGTGCCTCCGGAAATATAAGAAAGCTCCGGCAATAAACACGCTTGCCACCCAAAAAACCACTGTCCGGGCAACGGATAGGCCTTTAACATAGTTGAATTCAAGGCTGACAGAGGATCCCGTGGGAATGGCCGGAGTATCCTTTTTCCCGGACATATCTACAATTATGCTCCCCGAATTCTTATCTCGTGTTACTTTAAAATCTTTCTTGGGCGAAGTGACGTTGAACACCTCATAACCTGGTGGCAAAACAACGCTAAAAGTGTATTTCCCTATACCAAACGGAGTGTTGTTCTTAAAGTTGTAAGTAAAATTTCTGAGATCGCCCCTCGCTGTTGGACCACCTTCTGCGCTCGCTTCACTTTTCGTTTCTTTAAAGAGATCCGGCACAAGATAAATTACTCTAAGACTTATTTCTTTACCTTCGTTGTTGCCTGTGACATTCCATTGGTACCATTTATTGCCGCCATATTTTACTTCCTTGGGATTGGGTTCCTCTATTGCTGCACCTGTAGCCTCAGTTTGCAGCCACTTAGCCTTTAAAGCAGGCTGGGGTAAAACTATAGTCCCTTCGGGTCCGAGCTTCCCTTTCCAGGTAACTTCTAGTTTTGCCTCACTGCCGGATGTAGCCATTATCTTTTCTTGTAGTTCACTGGTAATTTGCTCCGCTTGCGCCACCGGTGCCTGCCAGACCAATAAAATCAGCACGAGGGGGATAACAATTAGTAATATAAATAGCCTCTTCACGGTGCACCCTCTCCTTGTCTTGGCCTTTAATATAAACCAATCCATCTAAACCACGTCAAAGCGGCCAGGCACATAAATGCCCATTTTACGAGCAACACGATTATTCCGTAGAAGAGCTGGTTAGTAACGGTGAACTGGCCTGTCGAATAGAAAATCAGATTCGGTTTGCAATTAGGAGGCAATGTAATGCTGTCAGCAATGGTGAAGGCTGCCGGCAGCGCTAAAGCCAGCGGGCTGTAACCCGTCACTTTGGCCAGTTGGATTATGGCCGGTATTAAAATCACAGTACGTACTGTCTTGGAGGTAAAAATTATATGGCTGAAACTCGCTATAAATAATACTGCTGCGAATACCAGTATAAACGGCTGCTGTGATAAGTTGGCCACTCCAAAAATACGGTCGAGCGCCCAAGCAGCGATGTTCGATTTTTCTATGGCCATACCTGCCGCGTAGGCTCCACAGCTAAAAATCATAAGATCCCAGGGGATCTTGGTTTCTTTCCAGCTCAGCAAACCTGTCAGATACATAAGAGTTGCAGCCAGAATAGCCACCATCACGAGAGAGATATTAAATCCAAACATCTTTATATGATAAGGGCCCGTGGCCCATAGGAACACTGTAAGGACGAAGATGCCAAGCGCCTTCCATTCCTCTTTATTCAAGTGCCCCATATTTTTCAATTCTGCTCCCATTTCTTCTATTCTTTGACCCCGGGGAGTGCTGACCTCTGGCGGATAGAGCAAAAGATCGATAAAGTAACTAGATATCAAAGTAATGAAAGCTATAGGCATGGAGGCCAGTAACCATTGCCCCCAGCTTACGTTAATACCTGCAAGGTCTTTAATCAGTCCTACGGCCATTATTTGCGGAGCGGTAGCCGTCAATATGCCGGAGGTGCTAATATTATTTGCCTGAAGCTCTTGAATCATCAATAATCTGCCAAAATTAGATCTGCCAGGGATAGCTCCATACGCCTCGGCCAGGACTACGGCCAGGGGCAACATGATAGCCGCTCGCGCCGTAGTGGAGGGGACAACAAAGGTAATTATAAAATTGGTAACAATCATTACCAAAAGAGCCATCTTGGCCGTCTTACCGAATCTCGTTATCATAAACAATGCGAACCTTTTGGCTAATCCCGTTTTTTCCTTACCCGAGGTAATAATAAAGGCCGCCACCATGAGCCATATCACGTCATACCCGAAAACACCAAGAATAGAGTTCTCATCCCACGCTCCTGTGACTGCCAGCAAAAAAATAGCTACCAGAGCTGTTACGTACACAGGAATAGCTTCTGAAACCCACAGAACCAGGGCTAAAGAGAATACCGCAGCGGCAGCTTTGCCCTGCATCGTTACTCCTACCGGCGTAGGCATAGTGTAAAATAAGGTAAAAACTATAACGGCTAGGGGCAAGCCTAAATAGGTGAGCCATTTTTCCAAAGGGCTCTTCTGCCTTTCTGGTAATAAATTTTTGGGGCCGATTTTTTCACTCATCGTCATGCCTTTAAACCTTACCTCCTTTACATTTGTTGCATGATCGCAACCTCATTTTTCTGGCTCCTCGCTATTTCGTGTGGGTAAAACCAATTATCGAAAAGGAAGTAAATTATTTCTAGCATGTTGAGATTCCATAAATGGTAATTTTAGCCTACAAGACTTGCTAACATTTATGTAAATAAATGACAACAAGAAGGAATATCGCCTTATAGTGTAGAAATGCTGGTCAATACTGGTGGTAAAGGAAGTGGCCAGCATTGCCCGACCAAAACGCCTTATTTGCCCATGCCCTGGGTCTAACCCCTCCCTGGAAGGTTACCGAAGTTATTTTCTCAAAACAAAAAGGGTGCCTCGATATCCATGTTGATTTTGAGCGCGGTGCAAGCTTTAATTGTCCAGTCTGCGGCAAACCTGGAGCCAAAGCCTATGATACGGAGAAGCAGGTTTGGCGCCATCTGGACTTCTTTCAATATCAAGCCTTCATCATCGCCCGTGTACCCCGGGTAGAGTGTAAACACGGCTGCGGGGTCAGGCGAGTTGAGGTACCCTGGGCTCAAGGGGAGGGCGGGTTTACCCTCTTGTTTGAAGCCCAGCTCATGCGCCTGGCCAAAGATATGCCTATGGCTGCCGTAGCCAGATTATTAAACGAACACGATACCCGGCTGTGGCGGGTAGTAAAACATTACGTGGTGGCCGGCAGAGCCAAGGCCGACTTTAGTGGTGTAACCCGCATCGGTATCGATGAAACCTCCGCCCGGAAAGGACACGATTATATCACCCTGTTTGTGGATTTAGATAAGGGCGCATTACTGTTTGCCACCCCGGGCAGAGCTAAGGATACCATTGCCGCTTTTGTAGAAGATTTTATCCAGCATAACGGTAATCCAGAAGCCATTAAGGAAGTGTGCTGCGACCTTTCACCGGCATTTATTGCCGGCCTTAAGGAGCACCTTTCCCATGCCACCATAGTTTTAGACCGTTATCACCTCATGCAAATAGTCAATCAGGCCCTTGATGAAGTACGACGCCAGGAGAGCCGGGAGACAGACCTTTTAAAGAAGACCCGTTATCAATGGCTTAAGAACCCTGCCAATCTGACCAGTAAACAAAAAGCAAGCATAGAGGCCCTTAGCCGTTGCCATCTAAAAACCGGGCGAGCCTATCGCATCAAGCTGGCCTTCCAGGATCTTTTTAACCAGCCTGATCGGAAGAGTGGCGAAGCCCATCTCAAGCGGTGGTATTTCTGGGCGACCCATTGCCGCCTGCAACCGATGATTGAGGCTGCTAAAACGATTAAACGCCACTGGGAAGGAGTGCTAAGTTGGTTTAACAGCCGTATTTCTAACGGCCTCCTGGAGGGTACCAACAGTCTATTGCAAGCTGGAAAAGCAAAGGCTCGTGGCTATCGTAATAAGGCTAACTTTATTACCATCTCTTATCTTATTGCTGGTAACCTGGATTTTGGTTTACCCACTTGATGTAGCGAGGAGCCATTTTTCTTCTGAAGCTACGTCATGTCCTTTCAAGTAAAAGTCTATTAGAAGGAATTTAGACGTACAATACCGAATTATTTATCTGCGCGATAAGATAAATCTTATCAAACGGAGAGGGATACAGTAAATGACTTTAAAACAGCTACGCACTTTCTGTAGTGTAATGGAAGAGGGGTCTTTCCACGGCGCTGCGGACCGCTTGTTCATGACTCAACCTGCCGTAAGCCAACAGATAAGTGCTCTGGAACAATATTGTGGAACTAAATTATTAGTGCGGGGGGGTAAGAAACTTTCCCTAACCCCGGAAGGTCGCTTTTTGTATGAGCTAGCAAAACAAATTTTATCCGCTATCGATGAGATTCCCATGAGGTTTGAAAAGGCCCGTAGTGCCGGTACGAAGGCTATATCTATAGGGGCTTCCAGTTTAACAGGAACCTATATATTACCCCTTGCTATAAACAAATACAGGCAATTATACCCTGGCGACAAGATCTCTCTCGAGATTGGTTATGCCCGAGATATAATTGAAAAGCTTCGCGAGTGCAAACTTGATTTCGCCTTTTTAGGGGAAAATCCCGGCTGGGCAGAAGGCGAAGAATTAGAGTTTCTGCCGGTAGGGAAGGATAAACTGGTGTTTGTTGTTTGGCCCGGGCACAGGTGGGTCGACCGGGATATGGTTATGCCCGCAGAATTACTGGAGGAAACCTTTATCCATTCCAAGCAAGGTTCTGGTATGCGCGCGTTGGTTGAAGCCTATCTTCAAAAAGAGGGGGTAGGGAAGCCCAACTCAATAGTAGAAATGGGTAATATTGAAGCTATTAAAAAAGGAGTGGCAAGCCGACTAGGCGTAACAATTGTAAGCTATTTTGGCGTCCGCGAAGAAATCTTGAGAAAAGAATTAATATCGATACCTCTCTTCCGGTTAGATAAGGTATGCAGGGATTTCGTTTTGGTACACCATAAAAATCATAAAATGAACAGTTCTGATATTAACTTGTATGAAATATTGAGGGAGGTTGTAGTAAAAGCAGATCCAGTTTTACATGTTCCGTTTTAAATATTTCCTCCTCCGGCGCTTCCAGGATATGTTGTAAACGCTGTTGCTGGTAACGGCCGTAAAGCTCCTTTTCCACAGTTGTGGCCTGGCCGCTGAAAATGCGCGCCCGCAGGTCCCTGTAGGCCTCGTCTTCCTTACGGCCGCCACTTTTTAAAGCGACCCTGACGGCAGCGCCCGTCTTCCTATCGCCTATAGTAAATACATGCTTGCCGTAGTCCCGGTAAAGGAGATTGCCTTTCCCCAGGGTGCAGCCGGTAAGGACCTGGCTGGCATCCACGCCGTAGTAACGGGGTTAAATCATACTTAACCCTCCATCCCCCTTATTCTCCCCGCTTTTCCTCCACATCAACTCCGCTTTTGTGCTTGTTTTCACAATTAAGTATGGTTTAATTTTCTCGCAAGAGCTGGTTAACGCCAATTGCCGAGGGGCAAGATAACTTTGCTTTTTTTTGGCAGGAGAAAAGTCTTTCCTGTCGAATAAGCTTTTCATGGGGAAAAAACCGGCGGTCGAGGTGTCCTAAAATGTTTAAGGAAAGTTTTCCAAATATAATATATGCTTTGCTCCTCCAGGATTTTCCCGAGAGCCTGGTACTAACGATGGCGGTCTTTAGCCTTTTGAACCTGCGGATAAAAGATAGAAAGGTTCTTGCCATTGCCCTGTTGCAGACCCTCACCAACCTGGTACGCCTTCTGCCCATCACCTTTGGCGTGCATTCGGTAATTTTGATCTTATCCTTAGCTGCCTATACCCGGCTTTTCACCCGCGCCCAACTGTCCAAAATATTTTTGGCCGTCCTGCTCTGCTTTGCTCTTATAGCCACCGCCGAGCTTATTTACTCGCAACCCCTTTTAAACCTTACCGGGTTGGAATATGAGGAAGTCTTCGCCAATCCTTTTTTGCGAGCAGCCTTTGCCCTCCCCTACACAGTACTATTGTTGATCCTGGCTTTAGTCAAGAATTATTATAACCAAAAGAGGGGATTGGTTTGTTAAGGCTTAACCTGACCCGACCGGCGGCAGCCTACTTAAAGGAGAAGCTCAATTTAACCCCCGATGAAGAAGAGATCGCCATCTATGGGCTGCAAGTTATCATCTATCCCCTCATAAGCTTGCTGTCCATCAGCCTGGTAGGCTGGCTGTTAGGCTGCCTGTATACCACCCTGGCCGCTACCTTAACGGCAGCTTTCCTGCGCCTGTGGTCCGGCGGGGCCCACAGCCGGTCGCCCCTAACGTGCACCCTGCTGGGGGCATTTGTTTCCCCGGCCCTAGGGAAAATATCTCTAGTGTTGGCGCCTCTTTTGAGCCCTTTTCACCTATTATTAACAATTATCCTGGGTTCGCTCTTATCCTTGTTCTTCGTCGGGCGCCTGGCCCCGGTTGATTCTCCGGCCAAACCCCTTCTTTCCCCCCAATACCGCCAGAGAATGCGGCGTTTATCCATCACCAGCGTTTTTTTAATCGCCGCCGTACAAATTACCCTGCTGGCTACGGCCGAGGCCCCGGCCGTAGTCCTGGCCCTGAGCCTGGGTCTATGGTGGCAGACCTTTACTTTGACCAGGGCGGGACACCGGTTTGCCACTCTCATAGACGAAATAATCTCAGCGTAAGCAGGGAGGTGAAAGAGGATGAAGCGTTTACTTAACCGCCTTTTGCCTGCCGCATTCAGCGTCTTGGTCTTTGCCGCTGCTATTGGAGTCAAGCCAACTTGTGTATTCTTTTTCCATCAGCCCGAGGTGCCCAGGTCCCTCCGCAAATAGGTGGCTCTTCAGAATAATCTGTACCGGGAAGCCCCGCCCTTCCCGGTACCCATTTTTGAGGAATTGCGGGGGCTCGCTGCTCCAGGCAAATGAAAGAGATGACGTCTCAGCTTTAACTCTGGCAAGGGAGAAGCGTCGATGCGTAAATGGGAGCAAAAGAGGGCGCAAGAGATATCCGAGTATATTTTAGTTACCCATATCGTCAGCCTTTTGATTTTTTTAATGATCGTTTTCAGCTTCTACAATCTACCCTTAGGCTTTCATCTGCGTTTGTACTTGCTATTTATGTTTATTATTTTCGCTGCAACAATCATAGCGTATACTGCCAGCAAACTCCTCCCCAGAATAACCAATCTGGAACAGCCGCAGATAGATGAGATTTTGCTGCTGGCCGTCATTTTCCCGTTGGCCTTTATCTTTCTCTGGTACAGCCATAATTTTTTCGGGGCCAAGGTTTTGATCTTGGTCCCCTCCATAATCGCCGCCACCAGCCTGGGCAAGCTGGGGGGGACAGCGGCCGCTGTTGTGGCCAGCGCACTCCTTTTTTTTCTGGATTACCGCTTGCACAACCACTTGCCTCCCGAAATTTTCCAAACGAACTCTCTCATCACCAGCGTTAATCTCCTGCTCACCTGGCTGGTGGGCGGGCTGATGGAAGTAGAAAGGAAAACCCGGCAGGAGTTGCTCCAGCTTGCCGATTACGATCAATTAACCGGACTGCACAACCACCGCTACCTGCAAGAAAAGCTGGCCCTAACCTTGCAAAAAGCGGCAGCGGAAAATCTTCCTGTATCCTTTGCCTTATTAGACATCGATCAATTTAAGTACTTTAATACGGTTTACGGTTACCAGAAGGGGGATGAAATTTTAGCCAACATCGGGCAATTATTAGGGGAGGAAATCAAAGAGCCGTGTTATGCAGCCCGCTACGGCGGGGATGAATTCGCCCTTATTTTTCCAGGGAAAGAAAAAAGCGAGGCCGCCAGGGTGACTTTCTATATTAAAGAAAAAATAGTGAGCCGCGCCAACATCTCCTTGCTGGAGAACGAAAGCACGCCGCCTTTCAAGCCTTTTACCATTGTTGTTGGCTTAGCGAGTTACCCGGCTGACGCTGACGGGATTTCTTCTCTGGTGAGGGCGGCAGAAAATGACCTTTACAGAGGCAAGTACTCGCGAGGCGACGCTTACCTTTATTATTCTATAATCAGCGAGATAACCCACTTAAAAGTCAAGGAGGCCTTCCCTACCCTCCAGACCCTGGTGGCGCTGATAAATATCAAAGACCGCTACACCTTCGGTCATTCGGAGAGGGTTATGTCTTACTCTCTAGCCCTAGCGAAAAAATTACCCCTCTCCGAGGAAGAAAAAGATACCTTGCGCTACGGTGCCTATTTACACGACCTTGGGAAGATCGAAGTCGAGAGCGCCATCCTAAATAAAACAGGCTTTTTAACCGCAAGAGAATGGGAGATCATGAAAATGCATACAATATATGGTAGCGAAATAGTCAAACCTTTACTATTTTTCCAAGATATATCACCGATTATTCGCTCCCATCATGAAAACTACGATGGCTCTGGCTATCCGGATGGCTTAAAGGGAGAGGAGATCCCGCTCCCGGCGCGCATTGTGCGCCTGGCCGACAGCTTCGATGCCATGACTACCGACCGCCCCTACAAAAAGGCGCTGACCTTTTCCCAGGCCAGCCAAGAATTGCAGCGGTATGCTGGTAGCCACTACGACCCCTTGCTCGTAGACCTTTTTCTGGAAGCGGTGAAAGAAGCATATGAAAAACGGCAGAACTATCTGTAGAAAGGGTGTGGGGGTGTCCGGCCCGAAAAAATCTGCTGCTATACCTTTTCGTCTCCTGCCCGATCCCGGTTCCTGGGCCATACCTTCCCCGGAAGCGCTTTTTTTGGTGCTCACTGAACAAAACTATCAAACGTATTACCCTGCAGCCCCCGAGGGAGCAGACTTCCTCCAAAATGTTTATCTCCTAGCCTGCTGGGGAATAAAACCCAATCCCGGTTATAAGCTCTCCATTTCGCAGATAGCCCAACATGCGCGGGAAGTCATTATAAGCATAAAGTTTATCGAGCCGGAACCCCCTAAATTTTATCCCCAGGTTGTCACTAGCCCCCTCGTGGTCTCTGAGGTAGCTAAAGCTGCTTTTTCTCCCCGCGGGCTGCTAACTTTTATCTTTATGGCAGAAAAGGGTTTGGAACTAGCCCGCCTCGAAACTAATGTTTCACCGTAAAGCCTTATAGGCGTTAGCCCGCCCTATAGGCGGATCAAAGCCCCCTGCGGGATCCGCCCCTTCTTCGATCCTCTTCCTTACCTCCACATTGCTCAAGCCAGGATACTTGGCCCAGACTAAAGCCGCTATTCCGGCCACGTGCGGGCTGGCCATAGAGGTCCCTGACAGGTAGTCGTAGCCCAGGGCTATGCCATAATTGTGAATATAGTTGTCGTGGTTGGGGGTGGTAGAAAAGATGTTTAAACCCGGTGCGGCAATGTCCACCCAGGGCCCATAATTAGAAAAGAACGTGCGGCTGTCGTTTTCGTCTGTAGCTCCTACTGCGATGCAATTGGTATAAAAAGCGGGATAAAAAGGAGCTGAAGAATTGTCATTGCCGGCCGCGGCAACCAGGACCACTCCCTGGCTCCAAGCATAATTAATAGCTTTTTCTAATACCTTAGACGGCCTGTTGCTACCGGCGCTAATATTAATAACCCTGGCCCCATTTTTTGTGGCCCATATAATACCTTTGGCCAGCCAGCTATAGTAACCGCTCCCGTCATCGCCCAATACTTTAACGTTCATGAGGCTGCACTTAAAGCCGACACCTGCCACCCCTTTGCCGTTGTTGGTGGCTGCTGCAGCGATTCCCGCCACGTGAGTACCATGACCGAATTTGTCATCTACCGTCTTGCTGCGGGTAAAATTAACGTTGGCCGCAATTTGGGAGCTCAGGTCTTCGTGATCCTGGTCAATCCCGGAATCTAGAATGGCGATTTTCACTTCCCGGCTCCCCTTGGTCACCTTCCAGGCATCCGGTGCCTGAATCTTGGCCATTCCCCACTGTTTCTCAAAATAGGGATCATCAGGAATGAAAACGGCGCGGGCTATGTAGTCTGGCTCGGCAAATTCTACCTGGGGGTTGCGACTGTAATTGGCCACCTTCTCCCCGGCTTTTCCCTTTGCTACTTTAACTACTTCTATTCCTATCTCAGGGATAGCGTCGATTATCTGGGCATCATTTTGAACATGCACCCTCTCCTTAACGTCTGGAGGGATGCCGGGTTTAAATTTAACGAGAATCTGCTCTGCCGCGTGGGTATCATCCTGCCCGGGAATTAAAAAGGGGTCGGTGGCCGAGAAACTGCTAGTAGAAGCGAATAGTAAAGTTAAAATTAAACCTGCTAAAGATAAAAACAAACGCGTCCACAACTTTTGCAAAGCCTATCCTCTCCTTTCCGTTAAAACTGGATAGTGTCCTCAAGACAGCGCCCCTGCCGGGCGTGGTCAATAATAGCTTCCCGCCAGGGAAACTATTCCTCTGCAGCACCGCGCCAGTAGTTAACTTCTTGCAAGAGAGATATTACTCCTGCATTCCGGGTGAACTCTTCCAGGCTGTAGCGAGCTTTACGCCGCCAGTTGGGGTAATGGACCTCCGTGCCCGGGATATTCTGAGGCTCCGTTTCCAGCCACAGGTCCTCCAGGTTGACCAGGAGCAAATGCGCCGGGCTGGCGGCCAGGTACGCCAGGCATCCCCGCAGGAGACTATCGGTCGCTGTAGTCGGCACCTGCAAAAAGCCGCGGTTATATAAGAAGACCGGTAAGGCCGCGCGCTGGCGGCCGCTCTTTTGCCCTTCCCGCCTGAAGGCGGCAAAGGGCGGCATATCATGGGTGTTCAGGCAGGCCAGGCTCTCGCGAGGTACCGGCCTCAGGGCCCGGCCCGGATTTCCTGTATGCTCCGCGGCCAGGACATACATGCGCTTAATCTTGTGCCTGGTCATGGCCTGGCGCACGTAACCCGGCACTGTTCCCAGGTCTTCGCCCACCAGGATAGCCTTGTGGCGCCGGGACTCCAGCGCCAGGATGGCGTAAAATTCCCCGGCGTGGTAGCGAACATAAACTCCCTCCGTGGCCGCCAGCCCCTGGGGTATCCAATAGAGGCGGTGGAGCCCCATGACGTGGTCGAGGCGCAAGATACCGGCGTGGCGCAGGTGATGGCGCAGGCAGGCGATGTAATAGCGGTAGCCGTCTTCCCGGATCCCCTCCGGGTGCAGGGGGGGAAACCCCCAGTCCTGCCCCTGGCGAAAAAAGGTATCCGGCGGGGCGCCGCTGCTGGCCGCCAGGACGAAATTCCGGCGATGGCGCCAGACATCATAACCCTCACGGTGAACCCCCAGGGGCAGGTCCAGGTATAAGCCCGGGCCGGAGCGCCGCGCGCGGGTCGCCAGGGCTTGCACCTGCCGCTGGGCCTGCCACTGGACGTAGAGGTGATATTGCATGGCTTCCGTATCGTAATCGCCTTCTTTAAGGCAACCCTCCCGCATGCGGGAGGGCCACTCAGTCCAAGCGGCGCGCTGTTTTTCGACGGCGGCCCGGAAACGGGCGTAGTCCCGGGCTGCCGGCTTGCCGGCCAGCCAGGCCTCCATCTCCGCTCGCCCGCCGGTGTCGCTGGCAAAAAAATGGCGGGCACAAAGGGCCAGCAACCGTCTTTTCAGGCCCATCCCCCGGCGATAGTCGACCAGGCGCCCGGCCCGCAGAGAGGCGATCTCCTCCCGTACCGCCGCCGAGTTCAGCAAATCTCCAACTTCCCGGCACTGCCGTGCCTCTTCCAGGCGGGAAATATCCAGGTAAAACTCGTTCCAGAAAAGGCGGCTGACCGGCTGGTAGGGGCTGGGATCAAAGGGTTCATCCAGGAAAGCCGCCAGCAGCGGTAAAGTGCCGGTGAAGCTGCCCCCCAGTTTTTTGACCCAGAGGGATAAGGCCTCCAGGTCGCCAAAATCCCCTGCCCCTATGCTCCGGCGTGAATGAAGGGCATAGAGGGGCAAAAAACAGCCCCAAAGGTGTTCTCCCTGGCCTGCTGCCGGGTACCAGGCTTGGGCAGGGGCGGCAATAATCAATACCTTCCTGGTAAGGCCGGGCAGGGATATTTGGAGGTGGTGGTAGCCCCAGGGCAACCGCGCGGGAAGGTTGAGCTGCCGGGCTACAAAGGCTACCCCTTCCACCTCGCTGACCCGGATTAGCGGTAGGCGGTCCAAGTCGATTACCTGCTGCCACAAGCGCCCGTCTTCCAGGCGCAGCCTGCATTCCAGGGGTCCGGCCGCCCTCCCGGCGGGGAGGCGCAGCTCCAGGCGCGGCGGCCGGCCGGCCCAGGCCACGGCTACCGGCTCGCAGAAACGCCGCCAGTATTGCAGCCGCCCTTCCCGCAGGGCGCCGGCAAGGTCCCCCGGACGCGCCACCGCCACCCCCAGGGCCCGCAGCACCGCCAGTAACGCTTCCGGGCCGGCCGCCCGCAATTTACCCTCCACGTCGCAATAGGCTGGCTCTACCCCATACAGGCGGCATAACCGGTACAAAAGACGCAACCATTTTCCTGACGAAATCTCCTTCATCCCCCCAGGCAGCTATATCCTCGCAGACATTATTATTTATCTCCTGGCCATGGCGGCCACAATGTTGGCCCGGCTAATGATGCCCACCAGGCGGCCGTTACTGTAAACAGGTACCCGTTTGATTTTATTTTCATGTAAAACAGCGGCCACCTCTTCTACCGGCGTCTCGGCGTCGACGGCGATGACCTCCCGGGTCATAATATCCCGTACCAGCTCGCCATTCTTTAAACCGATTAAATCCCCTTCCGTTACGATTCCCACCACGCGATTGCCCTCATCGCATACCGGCACCCCGCTGATCTTGTGCTCCGCCAGCAATCTGGTCAGCTCGTAAATCCGGGCCGAGGCATTGATTACTATTACTTCCGTGGTCATGATATCCCTGGCCAGCATAATATTTTCCCCCCTTTCCGCAAAAAAATTTTTATCCCCACAGGATCAGACCGGCCTGCAGCGGATGGGCCAGGTCAACATGGTAGGGTAACACCCGCACGTTATAGCCCTGGCGCCCGGCCCGGCGGCAAGGAATCGCGCCGCTATATAAGTACCTGCCTTCACCCAGCTCCTCTTCCAGCTTCATTGTTTCCTTTTCGGCAGCCGTTATTTCTGCCGCCGCCTCCAGCAAGCCGTAGTAGATTTCTACCTTTACGTCAGGCGGCTGCAATTCACCCAAAAAAATCCAGGCGCGCACGGTTAAAGTGCTCCCGAGATCCAGCTCCCCACCCCCATCATCTTCTACCCTTTCGACTCGCACGCGGGGCCAACCCGCCTGCACCCTGTTCTTCCAGGCAGCGAGATTCCTGGCCCTCTCCTGTCTCCCCGCTTCCAGGCGCTGGTAAAGGGCGGCCGCCGGGAGGTAAAACTGCCGGCTGTACTCCTGCACCATGCGGTGGGTGTTGAAAACAGGCCCGTAGGTCTTGATGGACTTTTTCATCCTCTCCAGCCAGCCTGCCGGCAAACCTTCCTCGTCGCGCGTGTAAAAAAGAGGGATAATCTCCTTTTCCAGCAAGTCATAAAGCTGTGCTGCTTCCACGGCATCCTGGTAAGGAACATCATCAAAAACCTCTCCCCGGCCGATGGCCCATCCTGTAGCCGGGGTCCAGGCTTCATCCCACCAGCCGTCCATGGTGCTGACGTGAAGGGCGCCGTTGAGAACCGCCTTCATGCCGCTGGTACTGCTGGCTTCCAGGGGCCGGCGCGGGTTGCCCAGCCAGATATCGACGCCCCCGACAAGGCAACGGGCCATCTCCAGATCATAATCTTCCAGGAAGACCACGGAGCGACGAAACTCTTTCCGCCCGGCATAAGCTACAATTTGCTGGATCAGTTTTTTCCCTTCTTCATCACCGGGATGGGCCTTGCCGGCAAAAATGATCTGGACCGGCCGCTGCGGGTCGCCGAGAATCCGCGCCAGGCGTTCCGGGTCGCTGAAAAGAAGGGCCGGCCGCTTGTAAGCAGCAAAGCGGCGGGCAAAGCCAATGGTTAAGGCGCGAGGATGCAGGACTTCCGTCGCGGCGGCAATCTCCAGCGAGCCCGACCCCCTGGCCTCCAGTTGCGCCGCCAGCTTTCTCCTGGCATAAACCACCAGTTCTTCGCGCTGCTCTTCGTGGGCTTGCCACAGTTCCCGGGCCGGTATATGCTCCACGCCGGCCCAACTGGCCGCCTCCGCCGGTTCTTCCCGCCAGCCGGGGCCAAGGTAGCAGTCGTAAAGGGCGGCCATCCTGCTTCCTACCCAGCTGGGGGTATGAACGCCGTTGGTAATGGCCCCGATAGGGATCTCTTCTTCCGGTACTTCTGGCCACAGGTTCCGCCACATCCTCCGGGCCGTCCTGCCGTGGAGGCGGCTGACGCCGTTGGCCCAGGCCGACAGGCGCAGGGCCAGGACGGCCATATTGAAAGGCTCCTGCTGGTTATTGGGATCCTGGCGGCCCAAAGCCAGGAATTCCTGGCGGGAAAGCCCCAGCGACTGGTAGTAGCCGGTAAAGTACTTGTCCATCAAATAGGGTGGAAAGAGGTCGATACCGGCTGCCACCGGGGTATGGGTGGTAAAGATGTGGCCGCTGGCGGCCAGCTCCCGGGCCGCGGCAAAATCCAGGCCGTGCTTTTCTTTTAACTGGCGGATGCGTTCCAGGGCGAGGAAAGCCGAATGGCCTTCGTTTAAATGGCAGATTGTTGTTTCCCTGCCCAAAGCCGCCAGCGCTCGTACCCCGCCAATACCCAGGAGGATTTCCTGCTGGATGCGCTTTTCCAGGTCACCGCCGTAAAGCCGGTCGGTAATGCCGCGGTCGCTTTCCCAATTGTCCCGGCAATCGGCGTCCAGGAGGTAGAGGTTCAGGCGGCCGACCCTGGCCCGCCAAACCTGCGCCTTAACCTCCCGGTCGGGGAAAGCCACCTGAACGGTAAGGGGAGTGCCGTCGGCCCGGCGTTCCAGTTCCAGGGGCAAGTCATAGAAATTATAACGGGGATAAAGCTCCTGCTGCCGGCCCTGGCGGTCGAGGCGCTGGCGGAAGTAGCCTTCCCGATACAGGAGGCTGACGCCTGCCAGGGGCAGGCCTAGATCGCTGGCTGATTTCAAAAGATCCCCTGCCAGAAGGCCCAGGCCTCCGGCATAAATGGGCAGGGCCGCGCTCAAGCCAAACTCGGCTGAGAAATAGGCGATAGCCACATTTCCGCTCAGGTTATGCTCTTGGAGCCAGGTAACCTGGCGCTCCTGGTAGGCCAGGTGCTCCTGCCAGACCCTTTCCACTTCCCTGGTATAATCGCCGTCCCCGGCGTAGGCCTGTAACCTTTCCTGCGGCAAGAGGTGCAGGAAGAGGACGGGATTGTGTCCGGCTTCTTCCCACAGCCCGGGATCAAGGCGACGGAAAAGGTAGGCTGTTTCCTGTTCTCGACGCCAGTAGAGGTTTAAGGCCAGTTCCAGGAGGGGCCGGAGCTTCTCCGGTAAACTTAGCCGCACATAAAACGAATGGGGTGGATGCATCTTCACCTCTCCTAAAATGAAAGTCGGCAACCGTTGCGTAAGTAGGCGGAACCCGGCCGGCTACTTTGGAAAATGCCGGTCGCCCTCCGGCGAGGGTTCCCGGAGGAGTTCCTGGTAAAGGCTCAAGGTTTGCCGGGCTACTGCGGTCCAGGTATAGTCCCGTTCCACCCTGGCCCGGGCCTGCCGGCTCAGTTCAGCAGCCAACTCCGGGTTCTGGAAGATAGTCACCAGGCAGCGTAATAAATCTTCTACATCGCCCGGGTTAAAGACTAAGCCGGTTACGCCGTCCTCAACAACCTCGGCCAGCCCGCCGGTGCGGGCGACAATCACCGGTACCCCGGCGGACATAGCTTCCAGGGCCACGATGCCAAAGGGTTCATAAAGGCTCGGGAAAACGGCGACCCGCGTCCGCGCCAGGAGCTGGTTGCGCTCAGCCTCCGAGACAAAGCCGGTGAACTCGACCTGACCCGCCACCCCAAGGCGGGCGGCCAGGGCCTGCAACTCCCCGGCGTAGGGGCCGGCGCCGGCTATGATCAACCTGGCCTGGGGGTAAAAACCGCGCAGCCTGGCCAGGGCTTCCAGGAGTACCTGGACCCCCTTCTCCACCACCAGACGGCCGATGAACAAGATGTCGTGCCCCGAGCCGGGATTGGCCGCCACTTTGATAGGCACGACGCCGTTGGGAATCACCTTTACCGCCGCTCGGGGCTGAAAAAGTTCCCGGATTTCCTCTTCCATATAGCGGCTGCAGCAGATTACCCGGTCGGCCCTGGCCACCAACCCGGCCTCGATCTGGTGAATAGTCCTCTGGATGCGGTTATGTAGACCTTTGTTACGGCCGTACTCCGTGGCATGGATAGTTGCTACCAGGGGCACCCCACATGCTTCCTGCAGCTCCCCGGCCGCCCAGGCCACCAGCCAGTCGTGGGCGTGAAGGAGCATTGGTGTTCCCGGCAGGGCGGCCCGCAACTCGCGTCCATAGTCGGCTAAAGCCATATTGAACTGCAGGACCCAGGAAAGAAAATCAATTTCTACCCCCGGCTGCTGGTAGGTAGGCAGATGGTGGATGGCTACTCCTTCTTGCACCGTCGTGAACGCTTCCCGGCCCGGTACCCGGGTGATAACGTGGACCCTTACCCCCATTTGGGCCAGGGCTGCCGCCAGATCGCGAACGTGGATGCCCAGGCCGCCGACATGATGGGGAGGAAACTCCCAGCTCAACATGAGGAGTACCGGCCCTTCCCCGCCCGGCCAATTCAACGCCTGCCGCTGCCTCTCCGGGCGATAAAGGCGGAAATCCAGGCGTGGGAAAAGGTTGTCCTTAACTTCCAAAATACGTATGAAATCCTCTTGCAGGTCGCCCTTTTGATAATCCCGGCAGATTTTAAAAAAATTACCTAGATGTTCCTCCAGACGACGGTGGGCATAAGCCGCCGTCGTCTGGCTGGTAAGGATAAAGGGCCAATCGCTGCTCTGGGCCAGGAGCAACTCCCTGGCGGCCTGGTTTAAGGCCCGTTCCTGCAACGGTGTGGGTTGAAAGCAAGTAGCAGCCAGGTTGACCATTGTTTTTTCCGCCCTATGAAGGTGAGGGTACAGCCAGTCATTGGCAGGATTCAGCCAGACCCGGTTGTAACCGCCTTCTCCCCAACTGGAAAGCCCTAAAGCCACCTCCTGGCGGGGCGGGTATTGCTCCAGGTAAGCGGCCAGGGTAGTCAACCCGGTCTGGTAATCTTGTCCGGCTGCCAGGCGTAAAACTTCTTCCAGCCATACCGGTCCTTCAAACCACCAGTGTCCGAACAATTCGGCGTCATAAGGTGCAACTATCACCGGTTTGTCAGGTATAATACCGGCCCAATAGCTTAGCTGCCGGTCCCTGGCGGCCAAAAAATCACGGGCGTGTTCGCGGGCTCGCTCCCGGGCGGCCTGAAAGTCATAGGGCTCCTTGTATTCGGTCTTGCCGGTGATGCGGTAGTATTTGAAACCGGTATCACCCCGGATGCCGCCAATGAGGTAAGGCTCGAGATAGCTAAACTCCAGGTCGTAGCCGATATCGCGGTAAAACTCCCGATACAGAGGATCGCCGGGATAGCCCTCCGTCCGGCTCCATACCTGGTGAGAGGTCTCCCAGTCCCGGCCAAAAACGGCTACGCCGCCGGGGAGTTTGACCGGCGCATAAACGGCCGTTTTCACCCGAGGAACGGCGTTTAACAACCCGTGGCTGGCGACAATAAAGTATTTAATGCCTTCGGCTTGCAGGCATTTCTCGATACCGGGAGTGTAGCCGCACTCCGGCAGCCACATCCCCGCCGGCAGGCGACCAAAGATATCGGCAAAAAGATCTAAAGCTGCCCGGACTTGCACCCGCCAGGATTCCCTGGTCAGCATCAAGGGAAGGTAGCCATGAGTGGCGCAGGTTGTTATAATTTCCAGATGCCCCTGCTCCTGTAATCTTTTTAAGGGCGAAAGCAGATCGCCCCGGTAAGCTTCATTGAAGGCTCCCTCTATATCCGCAAGGCGCCGGTGATAAAAATCGGCCACGGGGGAAAAGACGGGATCATTTTGCGTCCGCTCCACCTCCCGGGCGGCCAGTCTTTTAAGGTTATCCAGGTAGCGGCCATAACGCTCCGGGAGGCGCGGGTCAATTAACATGCTGATTAAAGGCGGGGAGAGGGACAAGGTGAGTTTAAAGTTTATTCCCTCACGGGCCAAGCGTTCCCAGCTCAAGATGAGGGGAAAGTAAGATTCCGTCAGGGCCTCGCAAAGCCATTTTTCTTCCAGGCTTATATAGTCCTCCTGATTCCGCACGAAAGGCAGATGGGCATGGAGCAGGAGGGCCAGGTAGCCGGTATGATTGTCTGCCAGGGCAGCCATTTTTAGAAGCCCCCTCTACAACGCTCTCTACTTTTCGGTTCTACCTTTTTCTGGAAGTTGCTCAGCCTTCCAAAGAAAAACTTAAGAAAAACTTGTAGCCAAACCCGAAACGCTTTTTCAGGACCAGCTAAAAATTCTGTCCGTTGACCACTTTTCCGGGGGAAGCGGCCGGCACTTCTCCTCAAGAAGCCCCTGGCTGTCAATTGGCGGTTGGGGGAGGCTTTCTGCGGCGAGCGGGCTTGCTGATACCAACGTCTGATAAAAGAGGACGAATTCACCTTCCTGGCTTACGGCGCCAAGCTCGACGTAGTAACCCGGATGGATCTCGAGGTTGTAAAAATAGCATCCACCAGATTGAAGGGTAGTTAGGGTTAGTTCTTGCTCTGGGAGGAGGGCATCCAACCGGCGCAGGCGTAAGGTTAACTTCATTTCCGGCTTTACTATCCTGAAAAAGTACTCTAAGGTCTGGATTCTTTGAGGAGTAAAGTCCCAATATACGTAGAGGGTGTGTAAGTCCTGGGGTAAACAGACCAGCGCATTTTGACGGAAACCGTCACCAAGTTCCAGCACCCCTTTCACCCCCCTTTAGGCATTTTCCTTTTCATTTTTACCTTGATTTAATCTCACTTAACTTAAATGTAACTTAATGATAATTATAACCATTCGCTATTTATATCGTACCATATTTTTCTTGGCCCGTCAAACTCCTTTAGGCTTGCTTTTTTCTGTCTTTTCCGGCATAATAATCTCTACCGGTTTACCAGGTTCATCTCAACGAAATACCCTGGCAGGAGGTGCATCTGACCTTGTTCTTCCACCGTACTTCGCCGCGTTTTTGCCAGCCCCTGGCGCCCGGTAAACTCCTCTTGCGCTTGAAAACCCGCCGTCGGGAACAACAACGCTGCCAGGTAATCTATGAAGACCGGGGCCTAAAGACCGCCAACATGCATATCTGCGCCCGTACCCCTCATTACCTCTATTACCAGGCAGAAGTCGAGCTTTCCCGGCCGTGGGAGTGCCGTTATTTTTTCAGGCTGCAGATAAAAGGGGAGGAGCCTGGGTACCTATTTGCCGGCAATAACAAGCAGGTACACCGGCCTTTTTCTTATCATTGGACGCCAGCGGATATATTTACTGTACCGGAATGGATTTATGACGCCGTCTCCTACCAGATATTTTCCGACCGCTTTTATAACGGCAACCCGGCCAATGACCCTCCCGGGACGCGGCCCTGGGGTGAAGCCCCCACCAGAGAAAACTTCTTCGGCGGGGACCTGGAGGGCATCCAGGCCAAAATACCTTATTTAAAATTTTTAGGGGTCAACGTCCTCTGGCTAAACCCCATCTTTGCTTCTCCTTCCAACCATCGCTATAATACCAGCGATTACCTGGCCGTTGATCCCGCCCTGGGGGATACGGCTACCCTCCGCCGCCTGGTGGAGTCTCTCCACGCTAATGGCATGCACCTGATCCTGGATGGAGTGTTTAATCATACGGGCACGGAGTTCTGGGCCTTTAAGGATGTAGTCGCCCGTGGAGCTGATTCTCCCTATAAAGACTGGTATTATTTCCATGACTTTCCCGTAAGGAGCGAACCCCAGCCAAATTATACCTGCTGGTGGGATATACCCAGCCTTCCCAAGCTAAAAGTCAGCAACCCCGACGTGCGCAATTACCTGCTCCACGTCGCCACCTACTGGCTGCGGGAGGCGGGTACCGACGGCTGGCGCCTGGATGTCCCTAACGAGATTGAACCATCCTTCTGGCGGGAATTCCGGCAGCAGGTTAAAGAAACCGATCCCCAAGCCTATATTGTGGGTGAAATCTGGCGCGATGCCCGCTTCTGGCTCCAGGGTCGGCTTTTCGACGGCGTCATGAACTATCTCTTTCGCGACCTGGTCCTTGATTACTTTGCCAGGCGGCGTTTTCCCATTTCTACCCTGGACTTCCTGCTGGGCCTTATCCGCCTGCGCTACCCTGAGGCAGCCAACTTCGCCCTGCTAAACCTCCTGGGCAGCCATGACACGGCCCGGGTGCTTACCGCCTTTCAAGAGGGTCTGGGCAGGCTCCCCGGCCATACCGGCAGCTATGCCGAAGCCGTCGCCCACCTGCGGCCGGCGCTAATCCTGCAGTTCACCTATCCCGGCGCCCCTTTGATTTACTACGGGGATGAGGTGGGAATGACCGGCGGCCCGGATCCCGACTGCCGCCGGACCATGCCCTGGGAACCCCGGGCCTGGAACCAGGACCTGCTCAACTTTTACCGGCGCCTGATTGTCCTGCGGCACCGCTTGTTACCTTTAAGGCGCGGTTATTTCCAGCCCTTGTTTACCGATGACCGGGCCGAGGTTTACGCCTATGCCCGCCGTCTGGCCGGGGAAAAGGTGATCGTGATTTTAAATGCCGGCGATTCCCCCCAAACCATCACCCTGGCAACAGGAGAACTGGAAATAGCCGATGGTACCTTCTGGCGGGAAGTCTTAAGCGATCGTTGTTTTGAGGTCCAGGAAGGACAACTCAGCCTCCCCCTGGAAGCCAATTCGGGGGCTATACTCATTGCCTGTTAACCTACAGGCCGTTTCTTATTGCTTCCCCTTCCTGCACCTGCTGCACAAGCCGTAAACCTCGAAGCAGTGTCCCGTCGGGAGAAAACCCTTCCTGCCCAGCTCTTTGGCCAGGCTTTCCATAGGACAAAAATCAACAGCGATGGAAGCCCCGCAAGTTTTACATACCGCGTGGTGATGGTGCCCTTCCTCCCGCCGCAGTTCATATAAATCAGCGCCGCTATCCGAGGGAACGCGGCACAAAAGGCCCTTCTCCAGCAATACATCCAGGTTGCGGTAAACCGTGGAAAAATTTGTCCCCGGGAGGATCTTGATAACCTCCTGGAACAACCCCTGGGCGCTGATGAAGGAGTGAGTATTTTTTAGTACCGCCAGGATGGCCTTGCGCTGGGGGGTTACCTTGAGCTCATTTTGCTTTAACAATTCTTCTATTTCCACCTGTTTATTGCTCCTTTCGCTACCATGGCTGCTACCAGGATGGCCGCGGCAATAAGCACAATGGTTCCTCCTGGAGCCAGGTCAAAAATAAAGGAGGCATAAAGGCCGGTAATGACCGCCAGGCAAGCCACAACGACGGCTATCCCAAAAGCCGCCTTGAAACTGCGGGCAATCTGCAGGCTGACTGCCGGCGGGATAACCATCAGAGCTGATACCAAGAGCGTTCCCACCACCCGTACCGCCAGGGCCACCGTAAGGGCCGTGAGCAGGGTAAAATATATGCTTACGGCGGTTACCGGGATCCCCACGAGGCGGGCCGCCTCTTCGTCGAAGGTAATGGCAAAAAGCTCGCGATAAAGAAAAGCTAAAGATGTAAGAATAAATATACCCGCGCCGGCAATGAGTGCCACGTCGGCAGGGGATACGGCCACCAGGCTGCCGAATAAATAAGAAAAAAGATCGGCATTAAAAGCTTTCTTCCAACTGATCATTACCACCGCCAGGGCCATGGCGCTGGCCATGACTACCGCCAGCGCTACTTCAGCATATCTGGGGAAAGCCCGGCGGATGAACTCAATCAGCAGGGCGGCGCCGGCGGCGGCCAGCAGGGCGCCGTAAAAGGGGTAAAAACCTAAAAGCATACCACCGGCCACGCCGGCCAGGCTGGCATGGGACAGGCTATCTCCCACCAGGGACAGGCGTCTTAAAACTATAAAAACACCCAGCGTGGCAGCCAGAACAGCGGTAATCAGGCCGGCTATGAACGCCCGCTGCATGAAATCGAAACTAAAGATAACCATGGTTCTCCCCTATCCGGTAACCCAGTACCTCGGCAATGTGGTCCTGGTCCACTTCGCTGAGCTTTTCGTGGATATAAACGCCCCGGTCACGCACGCAGCCTATCTTTTGCGCCCTGGCAAAAGCAGCTCCTATATCATGGGTAACGATAATTACCGTCAGGCCCTTTTCGCGGTTCAGATGCGCCAGGAGCCGGTAAAATTCTTCCCGGGAAGCAGCATCTATGCCGGTGGTAGGTTCATCAAGAAACAGGGCCGCCGGCCTTTTTACCAGGGCTCGCGCCAGGAAGACCTTCTGGCGCTGGCCGCCGGAAAGTTCCCCGATAAGGTGGCCGGCCAGCTCCTTAATGCCCGCCAGTTCCAGCGCCTCAGCAACCATTCTTTTTCTGGCGCGCCCGTCAAACAGCCCCTTTAAGCCGCTGTAATATCCCGAAGCCACCACCTCAGCCACGGTTGCGGGAAAGGAGGTGTTGATGTGGCCGGCATTCTGGGCAATGTAACCTATCCTGTGCCAATCCCGGAAGCGCCTGATATCCCGGCCAAAAAGCCTTACTTCTCCGACTTTTGGTCGCAAAAGACCCACCATAATCTTGAGCAGGGTGGATTTAGCAGCCCCGTTGGGGCCAATGAGAGCCAAAAATTCCCCTGCCTCTACCGCCAGGTTGACTCTCTCGAGGACAGGGCTACTGTTATAGGAAAAGGTAACATCCACCAGCCGTACTACTTCCCTTTTTTCGTGCAGATAGGACATGCCGTCATCAACTCCCAGCCGGCGCGCCCTGTTAACGGGGGCTATGAAAAGCCTTTGAGCGCTATTCCAGGGCTTGCTTCAGTGAGGCCAGATTTTTAGCCATTATGGAGAAGTAGTCCTCGCCCGCCTTTATCTCTTCGGGTGTAAGTCCACCGATAGGATTTAAGACCAGCGTCCCGGCTCCCGTTTCCCGGGCCAGGGTTTCGGCCAGTTTGGGGCTGGCCAGGGTTTCAAAAAAGATATACTTTACACCTTTGCTCCGGCAAAGGGTAATAAGCTCTGCCATCTGCTGCGCCGAGGGCTCTTGCTGGGGGGAAAGCCCGCTGATGGGTATCTGTTCAAGGCCATACCTTTTGGCAAGATAACCAAATGCCGCATGGGAGGTTACAAAATCTTTCCTCGTCACGCCGGCCAGGGCTTCCCGGTACTGCTTATCCAGCATAGTAAATTTCTGCTCCAGCTCCTGCAGGTTTTTTTCATAATACCCTTTATTGTCCCCGTCGACTTTTACTACCGCTTCATATATCCGCCGGGAAATCTCCCCGGCAAGGACAGGGTCCAGCCATATATGCGGGTCGTTGTTTTCTATAAGGCCCTTGCCCGCTTCCAGGGTCATAACCCCTTTGGCATTAAGCTGGCCTTCTATTTTCTTGGCCCAGGGGTCCATAGGTTCACCCAAAAAAATAAATAATTTACCGGTGTAAATTGAAGCAATCTGCTGGGGTGAAGGTTCATAACCGTGGGGTTCGACGCCTACCGGCTGTAGATTCTCTACTACGGCCCTATCGCCGACGATTTTTTGGGTAAAATCATAAAGCGGGTAGAAGGTAGTATAAATCTTTAACGGACCTGCAGCGCTCTCCGGCTGGAGTGGGCTTTTGCTTGCCCGGCAACCTCCGGCAAAAAAAATAAGGCTAAAAATAAGTAAGACCAGGGCAACACTGCTTAATCTACGCCAAACATTCATTTATGTTCCTGGCCTCCTGCAAGTAATTTGCATTTGCATTATAATTATATACCTTCACATTGAAATAATGTCAAGTAAGGATGTAAAGAGCGCTGTTGCTTTAAGCACATTTCGCCCCTCGGTTTATTCACGACAGGTCGGACAATAACCAAAGAAGATCATCGACGCACTGATAACCTCAAACCCTTCTTTTTTTATTTTCCTGTCAATTACAGGTTCCTGTTGCCTGTGAAATTCGTAGGTACGGCCACACTTCAGGCACACAAAATGATTATGGGGGGTTTTATTCATCTCATACCGGGCTGTCCCATTCAAGGTTGGGGCCTTGACAATAATACCCATCTGCACGAAGAGCTCCAGCGAACGGTAGACGGTGGCCATCCCTACCGTCGGGCAATGCCGGCGTGCCGCCTGGTAAATAGCTTCTGCCGTCGGGTGTTCCTGGGATAATTCCAGGAAGGCCTTAAGTACCGCCTGGCGCTGGGGTGTTAAACGCCGCTCACTTTCTTGAAACTTCTCCAGGTCTAAAATTGCTCCGGCAGGCATTTTTCTAACCACCAGCCTTCATCCTGGTTTGATAATTGCGGATGGCTTCATGAAGGGCGCTGGCGCCCAGATTAGAGCAGTGCAGCTTGATTTCCGGTAAACCCCCGATGGCTGCCGCCACATCGGCATCCGTGATCTTAAGGCCTTCCTCCAGGGTTTTCCCTTTAGCCATTTCCGTAAGGATACTGCTGGTAGCTATGGCTGCCGGGCACCCGTACACCTGAAACTTAACGTCAACCAGGCGGTTATCCTGAACTTTGATATAGATACATAGGTAGTCGCCGCAGCCAGGATCGCCTATACTGCCAATTCCATCTGCGTCTTTAATGATGCCTACATTACGCGGATTTATAAAATGATCGAGAAGCAGTTCGCCGTACATTATCTCTTGCCCCCTGAAAATCAGCTTCAACCTGCTTATGAGCATTTGTTCATTAATATTATACCCGCATTATGACTTCATGTCAATAAACATTAAAGGCCTTACCCTTGTAAGGCCTTGCCGTCTATCCTAAATTAAGATAATCAATCTTGCCTAAATAATAATCAACCTCATCCATCCCTATTTGGAGGACCGTTTTAATTAAACCCAGTGTATCTTCCAGGCTCTTGCCAATAATACCCGCCCCTGCTTCCGGGTTTATACCCAGGTGGGCCATC
The DNA here is from genome assembly GCF_009735625.1 of Moorella glycerini. NCBI lineage: Bacteria > Bacillati > Bacillota > Clostridia > Neomoorellales > Neomoorellaceae > Neomoorella > Neomoorella glycerini. The sequence continues at coordinate 3,325,887 of NZ_CP046244.1, forward strand.
TGCCCCGCCTGAACGGCTTCAACTGCGGCGGTACTGATTTTTAAAGAGCAATTTTCTTTGGCGCCATCACATAAAACACAGCACAGGTTCCCCAGCAAGATTTGAGCGGCATTTATCATCTGCTGGCGGCTACCCCCCAACAGCCAGGACACTGCCGCCGCCACACCCGCCCCGGCGGTTACGGCGCCACACAGGGGGGATAGCTTCCCGGAATAAGCCCGCAGGTACATATTGGTGTAATGCGCTACGGCCAGGGCCCGGCTTAGAAGTTCCCGCTTCGTTTCCAGCGCCTCTCCTACTAAAAACAAAGGTACGGCTATCAATATCCCCTGGTTGCCGCTGCCGGCGCTGGTTAAGACCGGGTAAACAGCCCCGCTCATGCGTTCAGCAACGGCAATACCCGTCAGGGTACGGATCTGCTCCGCCGGCGCACCAGTTTTTGCACCTGCCCGCCGGAAAAACCGGCTTAAGCTAGACCCTGGAACCTTTATTCCCTCTGCTACCTCACGGGCGAAGATTACAATTCCTCTTGCGCCTTGATATAAAAAATCAATTTCTTGCCCGGGCAAAGTTAAAACCGCAGCCAAAAGCGACGGGTAGTCCTGCTTAAGCAATGCTTTCAGACTTAAATTGAACTGCTCCCCGGGTTTGTCGATTAATTTACCGTTTTTCCACACACCGCTAAAGTTTTTATGGTTGTCCTGCATTTCTACCCGGACTTCGTTGTTGCCCGCCCGGGCCCAGACCCCGGTATACAAGCCTTCTTTATTCAGGAGCACCCTTGCCTTTACCGCTCCTTCCAGGACGAGCTTTTTAGCCTGCGTTATTTGTCCAGGTTCTAAAAAGGCCAGTAACCGCTGGCCTTCCTCCAGAGGGGCCAGCAGGCCCATTGCTGCGGCCATGTCCAGGCCCCTCTCCCGCGTTCCTGGTAACCCCACCCGGCGGCCATTCTTCCAAACCGCCGGGCTGACAACTACCTCTACTTGTTCCGGCAAAACACCCAGGACCTGCCTGGCCCGCGCGGCGGCCATAGCTACCATCACCGGTTCCGTGCATCCGATTGCCAGATCGGCTTCCTGGTGCAGCAAATTAACTAAAGCTCGCTGGTCAAGCATAATTCTTTTCCTCCTCACATTAGCCCACCCTCTTAGCAATAATCTAAGCAAGAATCATGCCAGCGAGCTGATGGGGACTAAAAACACCGCTTCACGGCTTCATTATCCATCGTTTTATCACTTTGATAACGGCTGCGGGAAAGGCTTTCCCCTTCTCCTCCTCCCCTTCTCATCAACTTCTTGTCAATCTGATAACGGTTTATCAATTTGATATTATTGCTCCAGGCCATACTTCTTTAACTTGCGGTAGACGGTAGCCAGGCCGATACCCAGGGCCCGCGCTATCTGCTCTTTCCCTTCTTTACTGGTACCATAAACGGCCAGAGCTTTTTGCAGTTCCCGACGCTCCAGCTCGCGCAACGGCGTGAGGCGATTATTGCCTTGCGTCGATAAATTTTCCTGCAACCATAAAGGTAAATGGGCACAGGTTATGACCGTACCGCTAAACATATTGACGGCATATTCAACGGCATTTTCCAGTTCCCGGACATTACCCGGCCAATCATAAGCCAGGAAAGCTTTTTCCACCTCCGGTACCAGCCTGGGTAAAGGTTTTTGCAGCCGCCGGCAATACAGGGGCAAAAAATGAGCCAGCAAAGCCGGGATATCCTCTTTGCGCCGGCGCAACGGGGGAATTTCAATAGGAATAACATTTAAACGATAATACAGGTCAGCCCGGAATTCCCCTCGCTGCACCTTCCTGGGTAAATCCTGGTTGGTAGCCGCAATAATCCTTACATCTACCGGTATCTTCTCCAGGCCGCCAAGGCGTTCAATAGCTCCTTCCTGGATAACCCGTAGCAGCTTCACCTGCAGGAAAAGCGGCATATCGCCAATCTCGTCTAAAAAAAGGGTACCGCCGTCGGCAAGCTGGAATTTGCCCGGCTTGCCTCCCCGTTTGGCCCCGGTAAAGGCGCCTTCCTCATAACCGAAAAGTTCACTTTCCAGTAAAGTTTCCGGGATAGCCCCGCAGTTAATGGCAATAAAAGGTTTTTCCCGCCTGGAGCTGGCAGCATGAATGGCCCGGGCCAACAATTCTTTGCCGGTTCCTGTCTCCCCGGTAATCAAAACAGTAGAATTCCCTGCCGCCGCAGTGGCAGCCTTTTCTTTACATTTTGCCAGGGCAGGGCTCGCGCCTATTATATTCTCAAACCCGTGGCCCGCATGGCCGCCGGTGACTTCTCCCACCAGGCGATGCACATCCTGAAGGGAAGTAAAGGTTAAAACCGCCCCGGCATAACTACCGTTGGTAATTACAGGCTCGAGGGAAGCCAGGCACCTGATCGTCGCCCTTTTGTTTATGCGGGCAACTTCCCGGCGCCACCGCCTGGTAAGATCAAAGCTGGTGCCGTTAAAAATCTGCGTTATTTCCTTGCCGGTTAGACCTTCCTGTTTTAACCCCAGGATGGAGGCTGCCGCCTGGTTGCCAGTAACCACTCGCCCTTCCTTATCTAAAAGGAGCATCCCTGCGGTGACAGTCTGGAAAATGGTTTCAATCTGGCTTTGGGCAATTTTAAGCTGCTCGATCCTGCTGTCTTCGGCCATTTTGCTGGCGATAAGGGCTGACATCTGCCCGATAAAATCCTTGTAATCCTCTACCCTGGCCAGGAGTTGCTGTTTTTGCAGCCCATCAAAGGCAATCAAGCCTATAACTCCGGCCGGTCGCCCTTCAATAATAATGGGACTGCACACATGAGCCGTTTCTACGCATTCCTGCCGCCACTGGCAGGCATGGCAGATCCCCTGGCCGGCTTCACATACTATTGCCTCCTGGCCCGTCCGCAAAGCATAAGCAAAAGATGAGCCCTCTGGTAGCCGGCAACCTATTTTTTGCTGGTATTTACCTGTCCCGGCCACCCGGACCAGCTCATGGTTCACAATGGTGACATCCAGTTTTAAAATGCTGGCCATGATCACGGCTATTCGTTGTAAATAATCGTAATTTAGAACGGTCAAGTCTACCAACTCCAGTGGAGGAATCGTATCTCATTTTTCAGGTTCTCAGCTCAGGCTAAATATTCATAAAGTGCTCTATTTCACCGCCGGCCTGCAGTAGCATATTAACGACGCCTTTTTATATTTTTTTTACGCCGGAGCGGAGTTTTTTAATAGCTAATTAACAGGTAAAGGGGTTAAAATAATCCTGCCGCTAATAATGCTGGGTGTATGTTGGCGGCCGGAAGGTTAATACCCGCCCGTGTCCTTGCCATACCGTCAAAAACGATAATTAGCAGGGAGTGATTTATGATGTTGGATCTTATCCTGGGTGGTCTAGTTACCCTGGGATTACTCATTTACTTAATTTACGCCTTAATGAAAGCGGAGGGACTCTAATGCTCAGCATCGATATCCTGCAAATGACTTTTTTCCTGCTGTTACTTATCCTTTTAGCTATACCGGTGGGTTTTTACATGGCCCGCGTTTTCAACGGCGAGAAGACTTTTTTAGACCCGGTGCTGAAACCCCTGGAACGACTGGTCTACCGTCTTGCCGGGGTTGAAAGCGGGCGGGAGATGAGCTGGCACGAGTATGCCGCAATGCTTCTGGTCTTTAATTTCCTGGGAATGGTCGCTGTTTACCTGATCCAACGCTTCCAGGGGCTACTGCCCTTTAATCCACAACATTTGGGTGCCGTGCCCCCAGACCTGGCCTTCAACACCGCGGCCAGTTATATGACCAATACCAACTGGCAGGCCTACAGCGGTGAAAGTACCATGAGCTACTTTACCCAGATGGCCGCCTTGACGGTGCAGAACTTTCTCTCCGCCGCTACGGGCATAGCGGTGGCCATCGCCCTGATTCGCGGCCTGGCCCGGCGGACAGCCACGACCATTGGCAATTTATGGGTTGATCTGACCCGCAGTATCCTTTGGGTTTTATTACCCCTTTCCCTGGTGTTGGCCCTGATCCTGGTTTCCCAGGGAGTCATCCAGAACCTGTACCCGTACCTTACCGTAACTACCATAGAAGGTGGTCGACAGACCCTGGCCATGGGACCAGTTGCCTCCCAGGAGGCCATTAAGCTGCTGGGCACCAACGGCGGTGGTTTCTTCAACGCCAACTCCTCCCACCCCTTTGAAAACCCTACTCCCCTGACCAACTTACTGGAGATGCTGGCCATCCTGGTCATCCCGGCGGGATTAACCGTTACTTTTGGCCAGATGGTAGGCAATCGCCGCCAGGGGCTGGTGATCCTGGCCGCCATGCTGCTCCTTTTTGTCTTCGCTTTAAGTGCGGTTTACGGCAGCGAGCGTTATGGCAACCCCCAGGTTGCTGCCCTGGGTATCAGTGGTCCTACTGCCATGGAGGGTAAAGAGGTCCGGTTTGGTATCGGTAACTCTTCCCTCTTTGCCACCGTTACTACCGCCGCTTCATGCGGTGCCGTTAACGCCATGCATGATAGCCTTACCCCCCTGGGAGGGCTGTTCCCTATGCTACAGATGATGCTAGGGGAAGTGGTTTTTGGCGGGGTAGGTGCCGGCCTGTACGGGATGCTGGTCTTTGTCATCCTTACTGTGTTTATCATCGGCCTGATGGTAGGCCGCACGCCAGAGTATCTGGGTAAGAAAATTGAAGCCCGGGAGATGAAAATGGCCACCCTGGCGGTACTTATCCCGGCAGCCACCATATTGCTGGGCAGTGCCCTGGCGGCGGTAACCAAGGCTGGCAACTCCTCTATCTTAAATCCCGGCCCTCACGGCTTGAGTGAAATACTCTATGCCTTCGCCTCCGGGGCTGGCAATAACGGGAGCGCCTTTGCCGGCTTAAACGCCAATACTCCCTTTTACAATATAGCTCTGGGTCTGGTCATGCTCATTGGCCGTTTCGGCGTCATTCTGCCGGTACTGGCCATCGCGGGGAGCATGGCGGGTAAAAAAGCTGTACCGCCCGGCCCCGGCACTTTTCAAACCACCAGCTTACTATTTACCGGCTTGCTGGCGACGGTGGTACTCATCGTCGGCGCCCTTACCTTCTTCCCGGCCCTGGCCCTGGGACCCGTGGTGGAACAACTATTAATGCTGGCCGGTAAAACTTTTTAAAGTGAGGAGGAACACTAATGCCCCGTAAAGACAATCTCGCCCCCAGGTTGGCCGGAGGCAGGGGCGGTTTTAACCGTGCCCTCCTCATACCGGCCATTAAAGACGCTTTTCGCAAGCTCGATCCCCGGCTTCAGTCGCGCAACCCGGTAATGTTCGTCGTTGAAATCGGCGCCTTGCTAACGACCTTTTTCACATTGCGTGATTTAGCGACCGGCATGCGCACCCTGGTTGCTCTAAATATCCAGTTGACCGTCTGGCTGTGGCTCACCGTCCTTTTTGCCAATTTTGCCGAAGCCCTGGCCGAAGGCAGAGGCAAAGCCCAGGCCGAATCCTTACGCCGTACCCGCCGCGAAACCATAGCTAAAAAGCTGATTAACGGTAAGGTGCAACAGATCCCGGCCTCTCAGCTTCGCAAAGACGACATTGTCCTGGTCGAGGCCGGGGATATTATCCCGGGTGACGGCGAGGTTATCGAAGGCATCGCTTCGGTTGATGAGAGCGCGGTAACCGGCGAATCGGCGCCGGTTATCAGGGAGTCGGGCGGTGATCGTAGCGCCGTCACCGGTGGTACCCGCGTCCTATCGGACAGGATCAAAGTACGCATAACGGCTAATCCCGGGGAAACTTTCCTCGACCGCATGATCAACCTGGTGGAAGGGGCGCGGCGGCAAAAAACGCCCAACGAGATCGCCCTGACCATCCTCCTGGTGAGTTTGACCATAATCTTCCTGCTGGCAGTAGCCACCCTGGAGCCCTTTGCCCTGTACTCTGGCGCCCTGGCGCCGGTACCCATTTTAATCGCCCTGCTGGTGTGCTTGATCCCGACCACCATCGGTGGCCTTTTGAGCGCCATCGGCATCGCGGGTATGGACCGCTTGCTCAAGCGCAACGTCCTGGCCATGTCCGGCCGGGCCGTGGAAGCTGCCGGCGACGTTGATGTCCTGCTCCTGGATAAGACCGGGACTATTACCCTGGGCAACCGCATGGCAACGGCTTTTTTACCGGCACCGGGAGTCACGGAAGCAATCCTGGCAGATGCTGCCCAGCTCGCCTCCCTCGCCGATGAGACGCCGGAGGGGCGAAGCATCGTTATCCTGGCAAAAAACAAATTCCAGCTCCGGGAAAGAGATTTGAGCAGCTTAAAAGCCACTTTCGTACCTTTCAGCGCCCATACCCGCATGAGCGGTGTTGACCTAGAGGGAAGGGAGATTCGTAAAGGTGCTGCCGATGCCATTGAGGCCTACGTCCGCGAACGTGGCGGTACCCTGCCCCCGGAAGTTAAAGCTGCCGTAGAAAAGGTGGCCAAAGAAGGCGGTACTCCCCTGGTAGTGGCGGAAGGCGCCCGGGTCCTGGGTGTCATTTACCTTAAAGATGTGATTAAAGGCGGTATAAAAGAGCGTTTTAACGAACTGCGCCGCATGGGGATTAAAACGGTAATGATTACCGGTGATAACCCCCTTACAGCGGCGGCTATTGCAGCCGAAGCCGGCGTGGATGATTTCCTGGCCGAAGCCACCCCGGAAACCAAGCTGAAACTAATCCGCGATTACCAGGCCAGAGGACACCTGGTAGCCATGACCGGGGACGGCACCAATGACGCTCCCGCCCTGGCCCAGGCCGATGTGGGCGTGGCCATGAACAGTGGCACCCAGGCGGCCAAAGAAGCCGGCAACATGGTTGACCTGGACAGCAACCCCACCAAGCTCATTGAAGTGGTGGAAATCGGCAAGCAGTTGTTGATGACCAGGGGGGCCCTGACTACTTTCAGCATTGCCAATGACGTAGCCAAATACTTTGCCATTATACCGGCCCTGTTTGCCACCACCTACCCTGAACTCAAGGCCCTGAATATAATGGGCCTGGCCACTCCGCAGAGCGCGGTTCTTTCGGCCGTAATTTTTAACGCCCTGATTATCATTGCCCTGGTACCCCTCGCTCTACGGGGAGTTGCTTACCGGCCCCTGGGAGCCAACGTCATCCTCCGCCGCAATCTCCTCCTCTACGGCCTGGGGGGGCTGATTGTACCCTTTCTCGGCATCAAAATCATCGACCTTTTGTTAACAGCGCTGCGGCTTGTCTAAAAGTCTTAAAACTGTTATGAAAGGAAGAAAAGCCCATGACCAGAAAGGTCCTTTCTGCTTTCTTAATGCTGATAATAATGACGGCCCTGACAGGCATCGTCTATCCCCTGGTTACAACCGGCCTGGCCCGGGTGCTATTCCCCCACCAGGCCAGCGGCTCCCTGGTTTTACAGGGCGGGCAGGTGATAGGGTCGGCCTTAATCGGCCAAAAATTCACCGGCCCGCGCTATTTCCACGGTCGGCCCTCGGCAGCAGGAGAAGACGGTTACGATGCCGTCTCTTCCGGCGGTTCCAATCTTGGGCCCACAAACAAAAAACTGCTAAAAACTGTTAAAGAACGCTTGGCTGCAATAAGGGCTGAAAATGACCTGTCGCCCGATACACCGGTACCATCCGACCTGGTAACTGCCTCGGCCAGCGGTTTAGATCCAGATATCACCCCCCAGGCAGCCTATTTACAAGTACCCCGCGTTGCCCGGGCCAGAAATCTCCCCGAGGATAAGGTCCGGCTCCTGGTTGACAGGAATATTACCGGACGGCAGTTCGGCATTTGGGGTGAACCCCGGGTAAATGTGTTAAAATTAAACGTGGAGCTCGATAACCTCTCCCCTTAAGTAAAATGGAAAGAGGTGAACCGGATGGAGAAAGAAATATCCCGTCCCGATCCTGACGACCTGCTGGCAGAAATAAAGGCGGGACAACGCGGCCGGCTGACCGTTTTCCTCGGGGCCGCTGCCGGCGTCGGCAAGACCTATGCCATGCTGGAAGCTGCCCACGAGCGCCTGGCCGATGGCATTGACGTGGTCATCGGCTGGGTGGAAACTCATGGCCGCCCGGAAACCGAAGCCCTGGTTAAAGGCCTTCCGGCCATACCACCCAAACAACTGGTCTACCGAGGCAAGATTTTCCAGGAAATGGACCTCGACGCCCTTTTAAAACGCAGGCCACAGTTGGTCCTGGTAGATGAGCTGGCCCATACTAACATCCCCGGCTCACGTCATAGCAGGCGTTATCAGGATGTAGAAGAATTACTGGCCGCAGGCATCAATGTTTATACTACCCTAAACATCCAGCACCTTGAAAGCCTCAACGATATCGTCGCCCAGATTACCGGCGTCCGGGTGCGAGAAACCGTACCCGACCGACTGCTGGAAGCAGCCGACCAGATCCAGCTCATTGATGTACCTCCGGAAGAACTAATCGAACGTCTTAAAGAAGGCAAGGTCTACGTACCGCATCAGGCCGAACGGGCTCTGCAAAAATTTTTTCGGCCGGGAAATATCAACGCCTTGCGGGAACTAGCCTTGCGGTACACAGCCCGGCGGGTAGAAGGGCAACTGGATCACTATATGCGCCTGCACGGCATTGTCGGCCCCTGGCCGGCCGGTGAACGGGTTATGGCCTGCATCAGCCCCAGCCCCTTTTCCGCCCAGGTCATCCGCACGGCCAAACGCATGGCTGCCGGCCTCAAGGCAGAATGGCTGGCCGTCTATGTGGAAACACCCGAGGGCCTTCCTACCGATGAAAGCCGGCGGGACCAGCTGGCGCGAAATTTGCACTTGGCTGAAGAACTGGGAGCGGAAGTAATTACTTTGACGGGCAACGATGTCGCCCAAGAATTGCTGGCATTGGCCTGTCGCAAAAACATTACCCAGATTGTCATCGGTAAACCTTTACATCCCCGCTGGCAGGAGTTGTGGCAGGGCTCGCTGGTGGACAAAATTGTTCGCGGCAGCCAAGGGATCAGCGTGCATATCATTCCGGGAAAACCCAGACCCCGGGAAGGCCACCGGGCACCTAAATGGCGTTACCGCCCGCAGGCCTCTTCCTGGCCCTATGCCGGGATGCTGATAGCCGTCCTGCTGGTTACCGTCCTCAATAAAGCCTTACAACCGGTTTTTGATTTAACTAATATCGCTCTACTTTATTTATTACCGGTACTGTTCAGTGCCGCCCGCTGGGGCCGGAAACCTTCAATCCTGGCGGCGGTGCTGGGTGTCCTGGCCTTTGATTTTTTCTTTGTACCACCAGTCTTAAGTTTTACCATCTTTGATCTCCGCTACTTGCTCAGCTTCGGGGTCTTTCTGGTAGTTGCCGTTATCACCAGTACCATGGCTACCCGGCTTAAAGCTCAAGCTGAAAACGCCCGGCGCCGGGAAACAAGGACGGCCGCCCTCTACGCCCTGAGCCGGAAAATAGCGGCGGAGACTGATATCGACGGCATATTAAAGACCGTAGTTCAAGCGGTAGCAGAAACAATTAACGGCGAAGCCGTTATCTTCATGCCCGACGCTACAGGCAAGCTGGCGGCCAGGGCCACAGCACCTTCCCCACCCGAGAAATGGCTGGACAGCAATGAATACGCTGTAGCCGGGTGGGTTTTTGCCAACGGCCAGCTTGCCGGTAGGGGAACCGATACCCTGGCGGGCGCAGAGGGCCTGTACCTGCCCCTCAAGGCAGAAGAAAAAAGCTTGGGTGTCCTGGGAGTAAAAGTTAGCCAGCCTGAGCGCCACCTGGCGCCGGAGCAGCGCCGGCTGCTAGAGGCTTTTGCCAGCCTTGCCGCCCTGGCTATCTTACGCGTGCAACTGGCGGCCGAAGCCCAGCAGGCCCGCTGCCTGGCGGCATCAGAAAAATTACGCACGGCTTTGTTTAATTCCATTTCCCATGACCTGCGGACACCCCTGGCTTCCATTACGGCAGCGGTTACCAGCCTCCTAGAAGGCGGGGAGGTCTACCAAACGGAGGCCCGACAGGCCCTCCTCCAGACTATAAAAGAGGGTGCGGCGCGCATGAACCGTTTGGTCGGTAATTTACTTAACATGGCCCGCCTGGAAAGCGGCATGCTGCAATTAAACCAGGAATGGTGCGACGTTGAAGATATTATCGGCGTGGTGTTGCGCCAGATGCGAGAAACCTTGCAAAATCGCCCCTTGAAGGTTGAAATTCCTTCCGGAATTCCCCTGGTGAAGATGGATTTTTCCCTCATTGAGCAGGTCTTGGTCAACCTGCTGGATAATGCCGTTAAGTATTCTCCACCCGGCAGTGAAATCGCCATTACCGTACGCCAGGAAGAACAAGAATTGCAGGTGGCCATCGCCGACCGGGGTACCGGCATTCCTCCAGGGGACCTGGAGCGGGTTTTCGATAAGTTTTATCGCCTGCATTCTCCCCGCCACGTCAGCGGCACCGGGTTGGGACTTTCCATCTGCAAGGGGATTATCGACGCCCATGGCGGTAAAATCTGGGCTGCACCGCGTGCCGGAGGTGGGAGCGTGTTTACCTTTTCCTTGCCGCTGAATGAACCTCCCCCGACCCGTGTCCCCTCTGCCAGAGGAGGTGTTGAGGGTGACCGCTAATGGCGCCCGCGTCCTCATAATTGACGATGAGCTTCCCATCCGGCGTCTATTAAAGGTAGCCCTGGCGGCTTACGGTTACGAGCTTGCCGAAGCTTCTTCAGGGCAGGAGGGGCTCCAGCAGGCTGCCGTCTTGCACCCGGATTTAATTATTCTTGACCTGGGTTTGCCTGACGTGGACGGTTTGGAGGTAATCAAACGCTTGCGGGAATGGTCCCAGGCCCCTATCATCATTCTTTCCGTGCGTGAACAAGAGAGTGAAAAAATTAAAGCTTTGGATGCCGGCGCAGATGATTATGTCACTAAACCGTTCAGCATGGGGGAACTCCTGGCCCGGATGCGAGTAGCGTGGCGGCACGCAGCTAAAACCACCGATGAACCCGTACTTTCCCTTGGCGAACTCACCATTGACCTGGCCCACCGCCTGGTAAAAATGAAGGGGCGCGAGGTAAAGCTGACGCCCATAGAATATGAGATTCTGAAAAATTTAGCCCTCCATGCCGGGCGGGTATTGACTCACCACCATCTCCTGCGTACCATCTGGGGCCCGGAATACGAAGAAGAAACCCATTACCTGCGCGTTTATATAGGCCAGCTTCGCCGTAAAATTGAACCCGACCCGGCTAACCCCCGCTATATTATCACCGAACCGGGTGTCGGCTACCGGCTAGCAGTTAAGGAAGAAGGTGCCAATCCGTGCTAGGCGCCGGATGCCAACCCATGCTCTCCATATTTTTGCCCTGTCTTCGGGGTGGCGCCCGCCCACCCTTCGAGCCGGCATTCTGGGGTCCTCATTTTCTATTTCCACCTCTTTTTTGCCATGGTGAGCAACCTTACGCCCCGCCCATGCAACTGCTTGAATACCACGCCTTCAGAAACAAACCTGAGCACCACTTCCGGCTCCAGCACCCGCGTCCCGGAAATCAGGTCCACGCCGTAGTCAAACCACAAGGGTGTAAGGGGTGTAGTCGGACCAAGCACCATTACCAGGCTGTCTTTCCGGCAGAGCTTCAGGAGACTTTCCATAGTGCCGTTAATAAGGGCGGTGCCGGTTATGGCCACCACGTCGGCCCTTGGAATAACGATCCCCGCTGTATCAGCCGGGAGATCGCCGCTTTGGGGCCTTCTTTCTAGCACCCAGAGTTCTTTTGCTACCCGCCGTAGTCGTGGAACGAAAGGAAAATGCCCCACCACGGCAACCCGCTTCCCCGCCCCCCTTTCTATCAGTAATTCTCCGGCATTAATATCTTGGCATTGCTCTATATCCACCTCTAACAAAGAGTTGATCGCAGCTAGCCCAATAGTGGCTTCCAGGAGACTTGCCGAGGTAGCATAGCGGCAGAGCTCGCGGGCGCTTCTACCTGTCAAAGAGCCTGCTTCGCCTACGGGAAAACAGTTTTCATGTTCATGATTAAAAGTTGTCGAGGCCAGGCCGCAGTAACGGCTCCACACGCCGGTCCAAAAAGGACCAACTCGTACTTCCTTTACAACCTCATCGCCCGATAGGCCGGCAATAATAGCATCAATAAGGCTCATGCATTCGCCTCCTTGAAGGTAATGCTACAAACCAAAGAGTTTATAGCAGTTAGTGCAGGGCAGGGGCGGCAGGGGTACTTCCGGGTTATCCAGGAGAAAAGGTTTAGTCAGGTCCAGGCGGTAACGAAAGGGCTGTTTAAATTCCCGGGCGGCTTTATTGTTAGTCACCCTGGTCAGGCCTTCGGTAATTTTACCATAATTAAGAGGTGTAAAGGGCGCTTCCTGGCGGCAAAAGTAACGGGGTACCACACCTTTATAAGGCAGTCCCAGGTAAACACAAGGGGCTACCTCGCCGTGGCTATTAATGAAAATGTGTTTTAAGGGCCAGGCATCGCAGACCATGACGTCAGGATTAAACTGCAGGGGATAAACTCTTAAAGAAAGACCCAGACGTCCGGCCTGTTCTTCAGCCTCCTGGACGGCAAGAAGATAGTCTTCAGGAATTACTTCTCCCGGGCAGGCAAAGGCCCTTAACTCTTCCATCTCCGGGGAAAGGGTGAAATCCAGGTTGGTGGCCACCACTTCATCGGCCCCGGCGCCGGCAGCCAGTTCCACGAAAGCCGGCAGTTCATGTAAATTTCTCCTGGTCATCAGATAAGAACAGATAATTTTGGGCAAAGGGCTACCTTGCTTTTGTTTGATATCCGCCAGGCGGCTAATATTAGTGAGCAATCGCTTGAGATTGGAGCCGGAACGTAACATAGCATGGGTAACCTGGTTGCCGCCGGCTACGGAAAGGCCCAGGATGTCACTTTGTATTTCCACCAGCCGCTCCAAAACAGCGGGTCCCAGGAGGACGCCATTGGTGGTAAAGCCTACCCGGCAGCCTTGTTCCTTGGCCAGCTGCAACATGTCAAAAAGCCGCGGGTGCAGCAGGGGTTCGCCCCAGCCCTGGAAGTAGATTAGCCCCACCTGGCGCAAGTAGGGTACAATATAGCGTTCAAAAACATCCCACCGGATGTCAGTATCATACCAGCCGTCTTGCAAAAGAGTGTGGGGACAAAAAGAACATTCCAGCTGGCAGCGGCTGGTGACCTCCAGTTGGAGGACCGGTATTTTCCGTTTTGATGGGAAAAGTCTTTGGAAAAAAGTTTTGAGATTTGGCCATGGCATCAGCTATCATACTGCTTTCTTTTGTGTTTAAATGAGCCTCACAAGTCAGTATTGCCTTAACGGGCAAACCTGAAGGTACGTCCTGCTTCATTGTAAATAAATTTATCTCCCAGGGCCTGGTAGAGGCTGGCGCTGGCCCGAAAACCGGTGCAGTGGCAGGCTACTAAGTACTGGAGACCAAAACGCGGCAGGGCCTTGATTGTCTCCTCCAGCCGTTCCGGGCCGGCGTCCTTCAAGTGGGTGCCGCCGATGACGGCGAAGATGCGGCCGGCACCGGTAAGGTCCAGGACGTGCTCCAGGGTGCTGATTAGCCCGGAGTGGGCGCAGCCCAGGAGCACCACAGGCCCTTCTCTCGTAGTAATAATTAAAGACTGGTCGTCCCAGAGGCTGTCCTGGAGGTACTCGCCACCGGCAAGGAGGCGAAATTCCCGGCTCAAGGCTTCAAAAGCCTGCCGGCGACGGACTTCACCGGTCAAAATAACTCCTCCGGTCAACTCGACCGGCTGCCGGGAGAGGTGGAAAACCGCCCCGCTTGTTTCTAATTCTGCCCGCGACCAGGGGATACCAATATACCTGGCTTCCTCTCCTTCCCGGAGGCGGTATTTGGCCGTGAAGACATCGGGGTGGGCGTATACGGGAAGGGGTCCGGTAATCTCACAGATCTTTTTCAGGCCACCGGTATGGTCGTCATGACCGTGGCTTAAGGCAATAGCTGTAATTTCCCGGGGATCGAGGCCCAGGCTCAACATGTTCTGGACAACGGCACCCCCGGCCCCGGTATCGAAAAGGATGGTCCTTTCCCCGGTTCGTACCAGGAAAGCCAGGCCATGCTCGGCTATCAAGCCCCTAGCGGTGACCGTATTGTCTACCAGGCTGATGATTTCAACGGTTCCAGCCATACTTATTTCCCCTCCCGCAGGTATTTTCCCCATTAAACTTTTACCCCGGCAGGCAGTAGCCATTTCCTACCCGGGGTACAAACATAAGGGTTTTTTAAGCGCGGCAGCAACCGCCGGGCGGGCAGCTATCCGGCCGGGAATCCCTCCCGCAGCACAGCGTTTTCCCGCCAGCCCCCGAACGGCCTTTTACTATATGCGGCGCCGAGAATATCCTTACTAATCTCGTGCTGCCGCAGTTAGGGCAGCTATTAGCGTCCTCCCGCTTGTTAAAAGTACTTATTGCCCCGCACTCGCTGCATTTGAATTCAAATTCCGGCATTTACTATTCACCTCCGGCTGCTTCTAGTATAAATCTATAAAGAACATACGTCAATATTGTGTTGCAAAAAAGCCCCCTTGCCACACAAGGGGGCTACCGGGAAAATTATACTCCTTCAATTCCCCTTAATCATTCTTGCCCCACATTGGGGGCAGATTGTGTCAGTACAGGGCTTCCCCAATTGGTGCGGCACCTGCAGGCCACACTGAGGACAAACGCAATTTCCGGCCCAAGAGCTCTGGCCCTTCCCGCCTGTTGGTGAGATGCCTTGGCCCCTACCCCTGCCTCCTCCCATTCTTCTCCCTCTGCCGCCACCTGTACCCCTTCCCCATCCGCTCCCCATTCCTGCACTCCAACCGCCTGGCATATTTATTCTCCCTTCGTTTTAAGTTTACGTAATTATGGTCACCCAGTCACCTGTTTTTACCCAGCCGCTTTTTGCCACCCGGCAATAAATACCTTCGGTCTTTAAAGGAGCCGGCTCTAGAAACGAGAAAGATGACGATTCATCGTCCTTTTTCCCAATTTGTGTGACTTCAACAATCGCTTCTCCCACCAAAATCCTGCGCCCAACTTTAATCCCTTCCAAATTAATGCCTTGAACGGTAATGTTTTCGGCAAAATCACCCGGTTGAAAGGGAAGGCCTAAGGCCCCGGCCAATTCTTCGGCCCTTTCACCCATAAAAATGCTCACCTGCCGGCTTGTTCCCGCATGGGCGTCCCCTTGCAAACCGTAATCAGCAAGCAAGTAGCCTGACCCAACGTTAATTTTCTTCGCTCCTCTCCGCGCGCTAAGATTAACACCGATAACTTTGCCTGTCGACATACCCTCTACCTCACCTTTACAAATTAAAAATTAGCAGGGTTCTAAGGTTCGTAGATTTTAAAGGGTCGTTTATAGGCGACCTGAATATTTACTGTATGCGCTGCCAGTTTAAAAATAGCGCCTCCCAGAGCCATCCAGATAAAGCGCCCAGCACGCCACTATAACCGCGACCACTACCGGAGAAACGGTTGCCAGTGATAAGGGCCATAAAAATATTACAAGCGATGACTGCTTAATTTCTTTTGAAAATAGTGGCTTGCATAGACCGCACCCAAAGGATTATGCGCTAAAACACGATCTTTAGCCGCTAAAACCGTCACCGGAGCCTTGGAGTACTTGATAAATAAGGTATCGTGCCCTACACACAGGCAGACAATCACGTTCAAATCGGTCCCGGCCGCATTTAAAAGCTTAGCCTGACCTATGGGATTGCACATGGGTTCATAAGAACCGGGGCGCACTTTTTCTTCGTTGGTAATACCCAATTCTTCTTTAGGCAGCGACCCTGTTTTGCAGATAAGCGAGTAGACCTCAAAGCCGTTACTTTGCAAAACGGCTGCAATACGTTTGGTCTCTTCTCTTACGCCCGCACAAAAAGCCAAACCTAACTTACGAAAACCTGCCCGCCGGGAAAACTCCATGATTTCTTCCAACCGTGTCCAGACGCCATAGCCGGCAGCCTCTGTTCGAGCGGCGTTCAAGGCAATATTATTTATCTCCGGCTTTTGGTATTCAGCCCTGGCTTCCTGGTAAATGGTGTCGTTCTCCTGCATGGGACAATTAGCCGGTAACCGCTGCAGTTCCCCAGTCCTACAGGCATAAACTCCACATTGATCACAGCGCATTTTTTTAAAAAGCCTCCTTAATTGTGTTGATAGTCCGTTATACCCGGTCGCAGGATCCACCACATGCCCAGGGAAGCTAGCATACCTGCTACGCCTCCGAAGTAGAAGGGCGCCTGGGGACCGAAGGTATCCCACAAAAAGCCGGCCAGGGTGGAAGCCGGCAGGAGGCCTATGCCCACAATGGTGGCGTGGAGGCCGATAAGGGTAGCCTTCTGCTCCGGAGGCGCGATATCCGCCACCAGGGCCTTTTCTACACCTTCGGTAAAACCGATATAGAGGCCGTATATGGGAAAGAGCCACCACATAGCCGACGGGTTTTTGGCCACCGCAAAACTTAGATATACCAGGCCATAAGCCAGGTAACCGAGGACCAGCAACGTCCGCCGGCCGATGCGGTCCGACAGGCGACCGGCGGGGTAAGAAACCAGGCTGTAGACGAGGTTATAAACGAGGTATAAGAGTATGACCGTTTCCGGGGCAAATCCCAGATTCTCGGCCCGCAACAGCAAAAATTGGTTAGAGGAGTTACCCAGGGTAAAGAGGAAAACAACCACCAGGAGGGATCGTAAGCGCGGGTCAAGGACCCGCCAGTTAAAGGATATTTTCTTTGCCTGGAGCCCGGCGGAGCCCCTTTCCCGCACCAGGAACAGGACAGCAACCCCTAAAACAGCGGGGATAAGGGAGTACAGGAAAACCGCCCGGTAATCTCCCCGGTAACCTGTTAAGAAATAATAAGCCAGCACCACCCCCAGGCTGGCCCCTAGGGTATCCATGAGCCGGTGCAAGCCAAAGGCGGCCCCGCGCTGCCCCACCGCGGCAGCTTCAGCGATAATGGCATCTCTGGGAGCAGTGCGCACCCCTTTGCCAAAGCGGTCGGCCAAACGGCCGGCCAGCACCCAGCCCCAGGAGGTCGCCAGGACGAGAAAGACCTTACCCAGGGCCGAAATGCCGTAGCCGCCGATAGCCAGGGGTTTTCTGCGTCCCAGACGATCGGAAATAGCACCGGAAAAAACCTTGAGGAGGCTGGCCAGGCTTTCGGCCAATCCTTCAATAACACCGACGATAGCAGGGCTGGCCCCCAGGGCCGTGGTCAGGTAAAGGGGTAACAGAGGATAAACCATCTCCGTGGAAATATCAGTTAGCAGGCTAGTGAGGCCGGTGATGAGGACGTTAAACATGAAAAGAACCCCTTGCAATTTAATGAGCCGTCCAAAGATTTAACGGTTCTTCCCCATCTCTGGCAAGGCTTTATACACTATAACCGCTATAACCCCTCCTGCCAGGGCCGTGAGCAATTGGGGAATCTGGAAAGCCTGCGCCAGCTTGGGGGGCAAGACCAGAATGAATTTCAGCGCTAACACGAAGACCCCATACTTGCATACCGCGGCTGCAATGACGCCGACCCAGGGGTTAAATCTTACCAGCAGGCCGAAGACTATCACCAGCGTAGCGTTGGCTGCCATTATGAACGGCGTTATGGGCTGGGCGAGCGGGGGCACGATGCCCCGCATGAGGGCGATCCACGGCGTCAGGGCGCCTATGACGACCCCGCCCCCTATACCTACAGTAAAAGTCGCTAAAAACAGCATCGCGTTTACCAGCGGGCCTGTCACCGGCTGCGGCAGCCCGACCATCTGGACGGCGACCGTCAGCGCCAAAAGCATGGCGGTCGTAGTCAGAAACCTGGTATTTCGCCACATGACACACCTCGCCTCCTCCGAAATCACTAAGGCTTACAGTTCAGCCCATATTTCACTTTAGTGGAAATAATTAGTGTGCGTTATTGCTGTATAAACTTTACTCTGGCGGTATAGCTATACTAAAATGTGTCTTTTTACCATTGCATGCTTGCACCTAGCATTTATCTTTCCTTTGGCTTTTTTTAAAACTAGGCAACAGAAGGCTTTTCTTCTAGAGTTACTGTGTAACCTTGGGCTTCTATTTGCTTTACTAACCGCCTTATTCGGCGTTCTCGTTCTTCTTTGGTATAGTAGTTTGGTCCTGGATCCTGGTAATGGGCTTTATCTTTTAGGAGATGGTAGATAATTTTTATCAGACTATGGGCGATGGCTAGCAGGGCTTTTTTCTTGCCTAGTCGTGGCGCTAATCGACGATATTTCGCGGAGAGATAGCTGTCTTTTGTTCGTATTGCGGCCCAGGAACATTGGACTAATATTGCTCTTAAGTGTTGATTTCCTTTACGGGTTTTCCCACTCTTTCGTTTACCGGCACTTTCGTTGTTACCGGGACAGACCCCTGCCCATGAGGCTAAATGGTCAGCATCAGGAAAGGGGGTCATGTCGACGCCTATTTCGGCAATTATATCCTGGGCTGCTTCTTTTTTTATGCCGTTTACTTCAGCTAGTCTCCCCGCTTCTTCGAAAAAAGGCTCCATCCTTTTTTCGATTTCGGCATTTAGTTCTTCGATTTGTTGCTCTAAAAACTCCAGGTGCTCTAGTTGTTGTTTCAACAATAGCCGGGTATGTTCTTCTATTTTCCCCTCCAGGGCTTTTTCTAGTTCTGGTATCTTCTTGCGTAATTTCCCCCTGGCCATTTGCGCTAGTTCTTTTGGATCTTCGTTCCCGTTAAGCATCGCTTTTAGTATCTCTCGCCCTGATACGCCCATGATATCTGTGGCTACTGAACTTAATTTGATATTGCTGTTTTCTAGCTGCTTTTGGACCCTTTGCACCTCGCGGCTGTGTTCTGCTACCAAAGCCGCCCTATACCTGGTTAACTCCCTTAATTCCCTTATTTCTTTCGGCGGGATAAAGCTTCCTGCTAGCAGGCCATGCCTTAAAAGTTCGGCTAGCCACACCGCGTCTTTGCAGTCGGTTTTCTTCCCCTTTAAGGCTTTAAAGTGTTCGGGGTTGATCAATATTAATTCTGGTATTTGGCCTTCTAAAATGTTGTATATCGGTTTCCAATATACTCCGGTGCTTTCCATGGCTACGGCAGTAACTCCGTTTTCTAAAAGCCATCCCCGTAACCCTTCTAAGTCTTCGGTCATGGTGCCAAAGGTTCTTATTTCTTGTTTTAGTTGTTTTTCTCCTGGCGTGATCAGACACGCCACTACCTTTTTCTTGTGGACATCTAGCCCACAGCAGCGTTCATACACTACTTCCATTTCGTGGTTTCTTGCTTTCCCCTCTTTCTTTTTTATTTTTTATTTAACTACTGCCAAGAGACACCTCCATGGTCTAAGAATCTCCTCCACGTGCTCAGCCTTCCAAGGCGGGTACTTTACCTTGTTGAGGCCTGCTTTACAGTTCGTGGTTCCTAAAGGTGTCTGGATCAGACTCCTCCTCGGGCTCCTTGTCCGGCACCAGAGCGAAATCGATCCTTTTCATGGCAGTGTTTTAACTTATACTATCACCTATTTCATGTGTCGTGGAGGGGGCGCCAGCCCCCATGGGGGGCTCCTCAGTTTTTCCAGCAGCGTCCCATTTCCTTCCAAACGCCTGCAACAGCGCTTCTACGTCTCCCTCCTCCACCGCTTCTGGTCTATGGACAGGCGGCCGGGAACCAGCGCATCATCTCATAAACACGTTCTAACAGTTGCCATCTTTACTGTCGAACCCTATAATAAACCTCTTCCTTGTAAACCACTTGGATAAGGCCAGCTTCTACCAACCGGCCAATATATTTTGTAACCTCCGCCTGATGTAAGCCGGTTAAAAAAGCAATTTCCGTCAAGGTACAGGGGCGCCGCCCCAAAAGGGTCACAATCTCCCTTTCGATATCCTGCTGGCTCCCGTCCCCGTACACCTTGCCGGCAAAATGGCCAATAATCTCTGTCCTATTACCCAGCCGGGCAGCTATTCTTTCCATTTGCTCCCGTTCCAGGGGCCTGGCAAATGCCTCCGCCGGGGGGCGACTAACGGTATTAAGCTGGATCTTCTCTGCCGGCAGATCTTTTAAAACGGCAGCGAGGGCAGCAATCTCTTCTTCCCCATCATTGAGCCCGCGGACCAGCATCACTTCTATCCAAAGGCGGCCCCTGAACATGTCTGCGAAATCTTGCAACCCTTTGATAACCTGCTCTAAACTAATCTGATCGCAGGGTCGGTTGACCCGCTCAAATACCGGAACTGTAGCCGCATCGAGGGAAGGTATCACCACATCTGCCGTCGCTAACTCTTCCCGTATATTCTGATCATGCAGGAGTGATCCATTGGTTAGCACGGCCACCGGTATGGACGTTAATTTTTTTAAACCCCGGATTACCCGGCCGAGCCCTGCATTAAGGGTGGGCTCACCGGAGCCAGAAACTGTTACATAGTCCGGCCGGGGATTTCCTTTAAGTTTTGTCTCTATTTCCTGTAGCACAGCCGCTACCGGTACATATTCCTTGCGCTGGACGGTATGTAATGTGGTTCGGCCCAACTGGCAGTAAATGCAATCATAGCTGCAGGTTTTAAAGGGAACAAGGTCGATACCCAGGGACCACCCCAGCCGTCGCGACGGGACAGGGCCAAAAACATAACTCATTTTCCCTCTACCCCTTTTTTGCATTAGCGCAACTTATCCCTGCCGCCGAAAACACGCCTGGTCATACCTGCAATCCAGTCCCAATGCAAGTAAAGATGGACTAAAACCAGGACCACCGTCACTATCGCCAGCCAGCGGTGTATCGCTCCCCATTCCTGGCGGCTAAAAATAAAAGTGGGAGCAAAAGCTTGACGGCCATATCTCCCTGCCGGCAGAATCAGCCACGGAATAAAACCAGAAAGGGCTACCCCCAGGGCACTCAGGAAAAGGGCTAAATCGACAAAATAATTAACTTTCCATTTATACAACTTCCCACTTCCTTCCCGGATCACATTCTCAATTCAGGATGGCATATAACTTTGCTATATCTCCCTACCTGCTTCCAGTATAAATCTATAAAGAACATACGTCAATATTGTGTTGCAAAAAAGCCCCCTGCCAAAAAAGGGGGCTACCAGAAAAAATTGTATCCCTGAAAAATCGTGCTCCCTGAAGGAGAGTTTGATAGGCTGGAATTAGCTCCTTAACTTTAGCACGGCATCCTCGGCGGCATTGGTTACCTGATAGGCAATAGGCGAAGCGGTAAGGGCCGGGTGGGTCCCGACCTGCATGGTTTCCAGTTCGTCGGCCCGCATCTTGTGCTGCACGGCAGCCGCCAGCAGGTTGGTCAGTTCGCCCACCGCAGTACCGCCATAAGCCTGTCCGCCTACAAGAATCCCCGTATCTTTAGTGAAGATCAATTTTACACCCATCTCCCTTGCCCCCGGCATACTCCCCGGGTGCCGGTCAGGCGCCTTCGCGTTGCCTGTAACGACCTCTATACCTGCTTCCCGGGCCGCCCTTTCCGTCAGGCCTACCGACCCTAGGGCCAGGTCGCCCACAATTGTCGAAAACACCCCTACAGCCGCCCCCCTGGCCCGCCTGAGGCCAAACAGGTTGGCTCCAGCCACCCGGGCTTCATGGGTGGCTACGGAAGCCAATTTAATCATAGACGGCCCGTGACCGAAAAACGAGCTTTTTTCGGCGCAATCGCCAATGGCGAAGATACTGGCGTCACTGGTGCGCATATAATCGTCAACCCAGATACCAAAGCGTTTATCAACTTTCAGCCCAGCATTTTGGGCCAGTTCAATATTAGGCACCACGCCGATACTAAAGATAACTGCGTCGGCAGGCAGGCTCCGGCCGCTTTCAAGTCTAACTTGCTCTACTTTACCTTCACCCAGAAATTCTTCTACTTTAGTCCCGGTGATAATGTTTATCCCCTGAGAACGCAGCTTTTCCTCTGCCAGGGAGCAAATCTCATCATCAAATGCCAGGGCCAGGCAATGGGGCAAAAGCTCGACAATAGTAATATTCAATTCTCGCCCCTTCCTGCACTCATCAGCAAACTCAACTCCAATAAAGCCGCCGCCGACGATAACCAAATTTTTTGCTTTGTCCAGGGCCTTTTTTAGCTGTTCAAGATAGGCCACGTCTTTTTTGACTACGAAAACGCCCTCCAGGTCGGCACCCTTTATCGGGGGGACGATAGGAGATGAACCTGTCGCCAGGACCAGTTTGTCATAGGTGATATCGCCAGAATTTGATGTAGAAACCGCCTTTTTTTGATGGTCTATACCGGTAACTTCATCGACTATCAAGTCAATGCCGCTGTTAATCACCATGGCGTCCGGGATGAGGTTTTTATCAGGGCTTCCCACGGTTCCAAAAATGTAAGGAATACCGCAGGGCACCAAAACCTTTTCTTCTTTCCGTACCACGGTAACCTTCTTGTCCTTAAAATACCTTTTGGCCGTAATGGCTGCCGTAAGACCCGCTGCACTCCCACCGATAACCAATACATCTGTTTGCTTCAAACCTGCCGCCCCTTTCCATGTAATTTGTGGGTTTTAGAACTTAGGATGCTAAACCCCTTCCTCTGTTTTGTGGGTTTTGAACTTAAGATAGCTTAAAAAAGATAGCTTAAAAAGGACTCTCTCTTGGTAAGCAACGCCCCCCACCCCCGGGGGAGGGGTGTTATCTAATTCCCATTCTAACGGCTATCCCAAGTTATTGTCAAGTGTTCTTTATATCTAAAAAATAAAAAGACCTGATATCCCTCTCAGGCCTTCCCCTTTCTTCCCTGTCTAAAAGATCTTTGCAAACACGGATCTATTTTAAAAACTGGCATAAAAGTTTTACCAGTTCCTGGGCGCTAGAACCGGTGCCTTCTTTTTCTTGAGAAAGCTTATCCAGACAATCATCCGCGTAAATTACTAGTACCATCTCCGTAATTTTATACACAGCTGAGCGAATGGCCGCGAGTTGGTGCAAGACGGTGGGACAAGATTCCCCCCTCTCTACCATGCGCACCAGGCCGGCCACATGCCCCTGGACAATGTGCAAACGTTTTATTATCTCTTCACGTGTCTCATCCATCAGCAACTAAGCCCCCCCTTTTTCCATCACCTCTTGGCCGGCAATTCCCTAACCTTAAAGCTCCCTCTTGCACCGCCAAATATCTATGAACCATACCCTTACCCTAATGTATTATATCACGACCAGCAGGCTTTGAAAATGGAAAAGGGGAACGTGTACGTGTCAAGATGTAGTAGGCAAAAAGAGACCTCACATAAAAATCCCATATATATCCAACACCTTTTCCGGCTCCGGAGTATTGTGCAGTAATTCTCTGCGCCTGTCAAGGTTAAAGCCTGCGGCCGCCTACGGCGACCTTGACAGGCTTCGCGAATTACTGCCTGCTCTAATTAAGCCGGAAAAGGGGTTAGAATATAGCTCCACTAATTCTTGTTAGTTGCCTCAAGGTATATTTAACCCAATCTGTTCCCGCCTCAGGGCCAACAAGGGCTGGTACTCTCTTCCTTAACCATGCTTCTACGTCTTCTTTAACTATCTTCTTTTCTTTTATTACTTTAACGGGATTCTTTTCTACTTGTGGCATCTTCTTTTCTAGCCATGCGGCTAATTCTCCATTGGCTTTGAGCATAAGTAATGCTACCATGGCCGTTGCTCCTGCTTCGCTCCAGCTCATTCCCCTCTTTTTCATGCGAATGGCTATTTTTTTGTCTACTGTTGTTTCGGCTACGCCCATCCCGTATAACTTTAGCCCTTCCAGTTGTCGTGGTAACCGCAAGCGGTAATCTAACAGGTTATCGCGATATCTTTGACAGTAGTCATATACTTTTTGGCGTTGTTGCTTGTTTTTGCGGTTCGGTGCTTCTTCTATGAGTGCTTCCATGGTGTCCAAAAAGACCTGCTCTTGACCTTTGGCTAAAATCTCCATTAATCCTCGCGCTGTTTCGTTCCCATAAGCCTGCCTTATATCCCGGTGGAGGTGGTAGCGGTCCAATTGTACAATGGCTCCTGGTAACTGTTCTTTGGCTGTCTTCTGGATCCAGCTGGCTCCGTCGCCATTGACCACATATATTGTTTTTTCGTCTATCTCGTAGTACCTGGCTATTTCCGTGGTGAGGGCTTCCCAAAATTGTTCTCCATCTTCATAGATGCCCATTACTACCCGCGGGTTCTTGAGATGCCGGGCATTCCCTTTTTCTATCCACCCTTCGTATACTATTCCTACTTTTACTTCTATCCGCTCTTGCTTGCTCCTTTGCAGGGGAATCATTATGCCATCGGCTTCGATAAATAGTGCCGGTACTTTTTTCTTTTTGCCTTGGGGCTCTTCCCCGCTCACGAATAGCTTGTTGCGCAGGGCTTCTTGCAGTCCTTTTTGTTCCAGTCCATTTCGTTTTACTTCGCTATGGATGGTCATATGGCTTAATTGGCCCATCCCTGCTTCGGCCATTATTTCCGCTGCCTGCCTGAAGGGTAACCGGGTTGCCAGCGATACGGCTAATTTGAGCAGTCTTCCTGTCAGGCGCTTTCCTTGGCGTAAGTTCAGGGCTTCGTCTAACAGAAACCTTCCCTCGCCTCTTTTCTTTTTGCGCGTCGCTTTGACATATAGTCGGCGCTTAAAGGTTATATCCCCGTACAGGCAGGTGATTGTGCGGTAGCGGAAGCCAGCTATCCTATATCTCTTGGGTTTTGCTGGCATAAGGGCATCATCCAGGGCTTCCAGTACGGCTACCAATAATCGCCTGGCTATTTGCAGGATAACTTCTTCTAGAGTGTTGAAATTCTCGATACCATCTAATAAACTAAAGATGGTAGCGGTACTGGTATTACCGTTTACCATAAAGAGACCTCACTCCTTTTACGGTGTTTTTCTTCTTGTGAGGTCTCTTTTCTCTTTTTTGCTCCTTTTTCCTCCTGCCTACTGTAATTTTACACTAACGGGGAACGCTCCATCACCCCTACCCAGTATCATCCAGCCGCATCAGAAAACCGCAGCCCTTGCTCTGCCAAATGTTCTCACTTACCCCGCCTTTTCCGCTGACCACTTTTCCTCCCACATGGGCCACAATGCCTCCGCCGCTTCCACCAGCACCGCATCGAACTGGATGGCTTTGTTGGCCACAACTTCTTCCCAGCAGTGGTGCCAGGTAAATGCCGGGCGGTAAGGTCTTTCTGAGGTCATGGCGTCGATGGCATCGCATAAGGCAATAATCCGTGAACCTAAAGGAATAGCCTCGCCTTTTAAACCAGCCGGATAACCCTTACCGTCCCAGCGTTCGTGATGGTACAGGACCAATCGAGCTATCGAGCTCAATCGCCGCGATTTGGTCAAAATGTTAAAACCTATTTCCGGGTGGCGTTGGATAACTGCCCATTCGTGAGGTAAAAGGCGGCCCGGTTTGCGTAAAATCTGCTCCGGGACGCCAATTTTCCCGATATCATGCAAATGGGCGGCCATATGTATATTCTCGAGTTCTGCGCCTTTAATCCCAATTCTCCTAGCAAGGTCCAAGGACATATCGGCCACGCGCACTGAATGGGCTTTACAATAAGGATTCTTGACTTCCAGGGCGGCCGTTAAACATTCAATAATGTCATGGTAGATTCCATACAGTTCACGCCCGCATATCCAAGAAAGCATCCCGGTTCCCCCCGTCGCCGCTATTTTAGCCGTTTATAAAGCCCTGCCAGGCTTTAGCTATATAGGCCCAAGAGCGCCGAGCAAAAATAGTTCTAACCCCCTTTTTCCGGGCATCCTTTTTGATCTTTGCGGCCAGCCCATGATTGACATAGTCAGTAAACACCAGCACGACATCAATCTCGTGGGGCAAATCTACAGCTATATGGCCAATTTTACGCCCGCTTAAGTGTTCGATTTCAGTGAAACCCAGGCTTTTAAGGTTATCAGGGATGTTCCCCAAACGGTCACCGCCAACGATTAAAATAGACAAAGCTATGTCCCCCTTTGCCTAATTGATAATTCTTCTCATTTGTTCCTGTTAAAATATGGGGTTAATTTCCTCAGCAGAGAAGGCTGGGATTTCAGGCTTCCCTGCTGAGGTCCCCTTCAGACTGTAAAGGCTACAGGTTGTATTATCTTCCCGATCTGGCTCCTTTACCACCGTTACAAACCTGATCACAACCTGGGCAGCCTGCACCTCTGGCAGTTTCCAACAGATGACGCGCCAAGATAGCACCCGCTATAATACCTGCTCCGGTTAAAATGGCTATCGCCATCGCTCTCCGTCTCCTTTAGCCGCACGCTTAAACATCCCCGTTCCCCTTTTAGCCAAGCCCGAGGAGCCTGCCTGCCTGGAAAACCAGCACCGCCATCACCCAACCCAGTACCAAACTGTAGCCGATGGCAAAGGCAGTCCAGCCCCAGAAATTGGTTTCCCGGCGTATGGCCGCGATGGTAGCTGCGCAAGGAATGTAAATCAGGGTCATAACCATAAAAGCGTACGCTGAAAGGGGTGTCCAGGAATGTGCAATGGCGGCTGTCAAGCCGTTTTCCTCTACTCCGTAAAGCACCCCCAGGGTGCCGACGACCACTTCTTTAGCCAGGATGCCAAATACCAGGGCTACCGCCGCTTCCCAGGTGCCAAAACCGGCTGGTTTAAAGACCGGCGCCAGTATAGTTCCTAGTCTCCCGATCAGGCTCTCCTGGCTGGCGTATGCCACGCCCAGGGGCAGGTTAGAAAGGACCCAGATCAGCACCACGACACCGACAATAACGGTGCCGGCTTTGCGGACAAAAGAACTCCCTCGTTCCCACATGTGGATCAAAGTGCCTTTTAGAGTCGGTACCCGATAAGGCGGCAGTTCCATGACAAAGGGAGCCGTTTCTCCTTTAAATAGAAAGGTCTTAAAGATTTTGCCCATGATAATGGCCAGCACGATACCTAAAAGGTACAGGGAGAAGATTACCCAGCCCTGGTTGGCGGTAAAGAAGGCGCCCGTGAAAAGGACGTAAACCGGCAAGCGGGCCGTGCAGGACATCAAGGGGTTAATAAGAATAGTGATCAAGCGGTCCTGCCGGCTTTCCAGGGTTCTGGTAGCCATGATGCCCGGTACGTTGCAGCCAAAGCCAATCAAAAGCGGGACAAAGGATTTGCCGTGCAGGCCCAGGGCATGCATCAAGCGGTCCATAATATAAGCTGCCCGGGCCATATAACCGCTGTCCTCCAGGAGAGAAATGGCCAGGAAGAGCAAGAAGATGGGGGGGATAAAGACAAGCACCGAACCCAGACCGCCGATTATCCCATCCGCTATGAAGGAAGTCAGGAGTTGCGGGGCACCCAGGGCTTCCAGCCAGCCGGCAGCAAGGCCTTTTAAACTCTCAAAGGCGCTTTCCACCAAGCCAATCATGGGGTCACCCAGCTTAAAGGTAAATTGAAAGACAGCCCACATAGCCAGGAGAAAGATCGGCAACCCCAGGTAACGATTAGTTACTACGCTGTCAATCTTATCAGATATAGTAAGCCTTTGCTCCAGGGTCTGGTGTCTGATAACAGCCTCTTTAACCAGGCCGTTGATAAAACCATAGCGCCGGTCGGCAATAATGGCTTCTACTTCTTCTCCTAAAATCTCGTGTAGTTGTTTTTTGCTTTTAGCTACCGCCTCCAGAACCGGCCTGGATCCTTCTTTTTGGAGCTCTGCCTCTAGGCGCTCATCGTCTTCCAGGAGTTTTATGGCGAGCCACCTGGCAGGGTATCTCATTGCCAGCTTAGCGTCCTGCTTAATGATTTGTTCCAATTTATCTAACTCGTTTTCAATTTCCCTTCCATAGTTTACTTTTAACGGCCGGCATGTTGACTCTTGGATCTGCTTCGCAACCGTAGCCACAAGTTCCTTTATGCCCTCGCCACGCGTGGCAACGGTCGGCACCACCGGCACTCTTAAAGCTTGCGCCAGGCGGGGGATATTGATTTCGATGTTGCGTGCCCGGGCCTCATCAACCATATTTAAGGCGACAACGACGTTGGCCCCCATTTCCAACAACTGAATAGTCAAATATAAGTTGCGTTCCAGGTTCGAGGCGTCGACGACATTGATAACGGCCTCGGGCTTATCAAAGAGGATAAAATTGCGAGCGATAAGCTCGTCCTCGCTGTATGCCCCAAGGCTGTAAGTCCCGGGCAAATCAACAATATTGAAAGTTTGTCCTTGATAGCCGAGCTTGCCCTCTTTTTTCTCTACCGTCACGCCTGGCCAATTGCCGACATGCTGGCGTGCTCCGGTCAAATCATTAAAAATGCTGGTCTTACCTGAATTGGGATTGCCGACCAGGGCGATAACCTTTTCCCTTTCAGGTTTAGCCAGTGCTGCTATACCCATGATTTCTCCCTCCTTAAAATACCAGTTTAAATACCGGTCACCAGGAAATTATTAAGTATGCCTTTTCTTAACTAACCCGCCATGCCTGAAAGGCACAACCAACTATGAAAATAGAGCTATTTTCGTGCTAACCGGCCATGCCCAGAGGGGCACAATCAATCATGAAAATAGCACTTGATTAGGGCTATTTTCTTGCTAAACAAATCCTCATCCTCCAAACGTTATCCTCCTCCAAACGTTATCCTCCCATCAACTCCAACCTCCTGCGGAGACTGGCTGTGCTTTCAACCTTACTTCTTCTTATACTTCTTTTACCATTTCAACCATAATCTTATGGGCCATGCCTCTGCCGATTGCCAGGCGACCGCTTCCTGTGCCGTTCCCTAGCGAAATGATTATGGGTCCAAAGTTGTCATTGCGAATAATCTTAATGGTTGACCCGCGGACTAGTCCCAGCTCTGTTAGCCGGCGACGCAAGCTCATGCCACCAGCGACTTCTTTAATAACTGCCTCCTGGCCCGGACTTAAAAATTCCAGGGGCAATAACCCGTTGCTCATACCCGAACACCTCTTTACATTATTTAAGATGCTCTACAAGAATAGCGGCCGCTTCTTTTTTGCGCAGGCTCAAGTGGTAACCCTTAACTTTCACTTCTATCGGGTCGCCTAAAGGAGCTACTCCTGCGATGGCTACTTCCGTGCCGGGAACTACTCCCATGTCCAAGAGCCGGCGACGGAGTTCCCCCTTTGCGGCGATTTTAATCACCCTGGCGCGGGCGCCTTTCCCCAATTCGCTCAAGGCCCGTGTGCTAACGGTTTCTAAAGCCTCCATGATAACACTCTCCTTTCTCTCTTTAAGCAAATCAAGGCTGCTTAATTTTTCATTAAAAGATAATGACATTCATTCTCATTAGGTTAATAAAAAAATACCACACAGGTAAATAAATTGTCAAGCCCCTTCTTGGTTAATCAACTTATTAGCAAAAAAATAGCCCTAATCAAGTGCTATTTTCATGATTGATTAGCAAGAAAATAGCCCTAATCAAGTGCTATTTTCATGATTGATTGTGCCCCTCTGGGCATGGCCGGTTAGCACGAAAATAGCTCTAATCAAGTGATCTTTGCCAAGTAAATATGTCTGCTGAGTAAGCATAAAAAGGCAATAACAAACTAACAGATGCATGAGCTTGCATCAGCGGGGTTAATCATTTTGGAAGATATAGCCTTACTTTTATTAAACGACCTGGGTGACTTCCCTTATCTCGAGACCCAGCTTCCGGGCCTCTGCAATAATTTTTTTGATCCGAAACCTTTCTTGCTTTTGTTTGGCTTTCTCAAATGAAGTCTCGTCGTAGTCTGTACCGTTTTTTAGTAAGTTGTAAATAATCACCAAAAGCTTTCTGGCTAAGGCAATGAGGGCTTTCTTGGCCCCGCGGTGTTGCTTGACCTTCCAGTACCAGGACGATAAATAGCTGTCGCGTACCCGGGTGATGCACCAAGCAACTTCGCAGAGGATCCGCTTTAGATAGGTGTTACCGTGGGTGGTGCGAGTGGACTTTTTTTTCCTGCACTTTCATTATTGCCGGGACTTAAGCCCGCCCAGGAACAGATATGTTCCGCGGTTTTAAAGCGGCTCATATCGATGCCGATTTCCGCCAGAATAGCGGCGGCAGCGGTTTTGTCAATCCCCGGGATGCCATCCAGTTGTTCCAGTTGTCTTTGGTATTGATTAAGTTTTTCCTCTAGCTTTTGTTCTACCTGGCGAAGATGCTCGTAGTGCTGATCCAGCCAGCCCAGCAAAAGCTTGAGGAACTCCCTTTGGTGAACATCCATTTTGCCATTGACAGCCTGCTTGATTTCATGGAGCTTGCACCTGGCACGACCCTTTACCAAAGTCTCTACTTCCCGGGCGGATATCTTCCCGTGACGGCAAAGGTGTTCCATAATCGCCCGGCCCGATACCCCGAAGATATCGGTGAGGAAGGTGGAGAGCTTGAAACCGCAGCTTTGTAAGTGCTTTTCGATGCGGTTCTTTTGCGACGCAATCTCTTCGATAATACTTTTGCGGTACCGGGTCAGATTACGGAGCTCCCGGATAGGTTTGGAGGGGATAAAACTTCCTTCCAACAGTCCGGCGCGCAAAAGGGTGGCTATCCATTCGGCGTCCTTCATGTCGGTCTTTTTCCCGGGAACGTTTTTCATGTGCCGGGCGTTGGCAACAATTAAAACCATACTGCCGTCAAAGGCTTCTTCCAGGACGTTATATACAGGCTGCCAATAAACCCCGGTGCTTTCCATGGCCACATGCCGGCAGTTCTCCGCTTCCAGCCAGGCTTTCAGTTCTTCCAGCCCGGCCAGAAGGGTGGAAAAGGTGCGGATGGTTTTTGTCGGTTCCTCGCCAACATTGCCTTTTAATAGGCAGGCGACGACAGTTTCTTTGTGGACATCGAGACCACAACAGATTTCCAGGATGTCTTGCATGAGCTTCCTCCTGTCTCATTGGATTTCAGGGATGATTGCCCGAGAAAGTAAGAAGTTTAGCACCCGTGCTGTTCCCAAGTCCTTAAGAACAAGGGGCGACAATTGGCTGTGCTCAAAGGCAATCAGGTTAGGTTAGAACACGAGGTTATACCATCAAAATATACTCAACCTTTGTCCCTGATAAGTCCAATGTAGCAGAAAATCTAGCCGTTGTAATCACTTCTTCCTATTTTCATGATTGGTTGTGCCCCACTGGGCATGGCCGGTTAGTAAGAAAAGTTAAATTGCACTTTAATCACATCCTCCCTATTTCCCCCGCTTTCACTCCACATCAACTCCGCTTTTGTGCTTATTTTCACAATTAAGTATAGCTTAATTCGCTTTTGCTGGTATACCGCCTCTCAGGCGCCCGGTACTTAATAAATCCAAAAAAGAAGATTGGCAGCAGATACTTGAAGAAACAGCAGGAATCTGGCCACATGTAGACTCAACTCTAGCAAGGCCTCTGCGCTAGCCATTGATTTAATCCTGCCAAAAACATCCGAGGCATAATTTATACATTTAAGATTCTGGTGCAAGAACCCCAAAATAACTAACTCACTCCAAGTACGTAATAGCTCTTTGACATCAAAAATGGCATTTTATAGGTGATATAGTCGCATTAGTGGCGAGCCTAAAACTGCAATCCGCCCCTTTTTCCTGGTTTTTCCATCAAATAGGGATACTAACCCCTTGCAAAGGCATTTTTGTTTTGACAGATATTTCCTTAACCTCTTTGGCTTTAATCTGAAACCAGCTTTTAAGCTGCTGGAAATTATGGGCGATACATTTCAGGCCCATTACCAGGGCACTCTTTACTTGACCACGTACGGCCAGCTTGGTGGCGCCGCGACCGCGTTTTATGGCCGAAACGGTTCCTTCGATGGCCGCCCGTTTGCTGGTGTTTTGCCGCCGGCATTCGCCACTGGCCAATTCTTTACGAGTCTCTGCTGCCAGCAGGGCGCTTTGATTAAATTGCAGCAAAGCTTTTTTCTTCTGGATCTTCACCGGGCACTGTTCCCGGCGAGGGCACTCCCGGCAAGTTTTCGGGTCAAACCAGGCCGTAATTTTTCCTTTGGGTTCGTCATAAAAGGTGTGGGTGGGGGTCTGCCCTTGCGGGCAGGCTAAGACCTTCTTATGGTTTTCTACGTTAAAGTCAGTCAGGGGTATTTTATCTGCCGCCGGCTGCCGTCCGGTTAGATTGGTATAGTGCATCTTCACCCCGAGCTCTTCTGCCTTACGGTGGGTGTCTTCGCCGAAAAAGCCGCCGTCGGTGTAGAGATCGGTTACTCCGGTGCGCTCTTTAATTTCGGGTAGCCTTTCGGCGGCCATCTCGACATCGGCTTTGTTGTTCTTCTCCAGGGCGTAGTCGGTGAGGAACTGGACGTCATTTTCTTCACTGCAGGTCTCGGTAAGGTTACAGGTGTAACCCACCTGCTCTTTGTGTCCTTTCTTGCGAAAGGTGGCGTCCGGGTCAGAGGCCGACTGTAAGGAGTCCGGGCCGATGTCTTTGTTTTCTTTGACTACCCGCCGCTTTTGTTCCGGGTCATAGGTGGTCTGCTCGGCAATGAAGCGCTGGACGAGTTTGAGCTCCGGTTTGCTGGCGAGCTCCGGTAAGGTAGCGGTCCAGGCCACCAGCTGCTCCTGCAGTTCCAGGAGCTTCTCCAGCCTGGCTCCTGCCTCCTGGCTGCGGGAGCGATAGAGGACCTCGGTTTTAAAGGCTGGCTCTAAAACCTTTTTGAGGGTCTCCGGCAACAGCTCCTGGGGGCAGGCGGCCACCCCTTGTTTTAAGACGTCGAAGGCCAGGGCCAACCTGCCGGCGCGTTTGATATTGGGCATGATGGCGGTGGAATCCATGCGCTGTTCGTTGGTCTTGATTTTGGTGATGGCGATGAAGTGGTCAAGGAGTCCTTGGAATTGCTGGCATATCAGGTCTTCTTCTTCAGGATGCTGAATGGTATACTCATAAAGCCGGCGGCGGAAGTCATAAAGGGTCCTTTCGCAAATATAGAGTTCGCCCAGGTTACGCTGGCCCAGGGCATAGGCTATCTGGTAGTTGAAGTAGTACTGCTCCAAAAGTTGCTCGTCGGTATAGTCGTAGAGGTGCTTGATAAACTCCAGGGAGAGGAGGATGTTCACCGGTTTGTTAGGGCTGCCGTTATCCCGGCAATATAGGGGCGCAAACTTCTTCTCGTCGATCCGGCAAAATACGTGCTCATAGTAGATGGGCACCCAGCTCTTCTTTAGTTGCGCCATTGTCCTGGGGTGCATTAAGGTGGTGGTATTGAACAGCTCGGTTTGTAAGTGTGATTTGTTCTCCCTGAACATGACCTATCCTCCTGGAACTAAACGTGGTTACTATTGCTTCGCGTATCTTGCTATATCTTTATGATTCGCCATGATGGCAAATATTCCTGCTACATTATGTCGATTTGTAGATATTTTGAGAGGTTTTTGCACCGGAATCATTTAAATATAATAAAATTTTCTTGTATAAAGATAGCCATGTAGAATATCGACGTTAAAATATTAGTAGGCTAGCAGATAGAACTTATCCAGTTTATGGATGCGGAGGGATGTAACTATGCTATTTGTAGATTGTAAAAAGTATATCCATGGTGTATTATAAGTATATAGAAGGAAACCTTATGGTTATAGATTTGTTTCCCAAAGATTTTACGAGAATCGAAAGCGAAAAAACAAAAAGGGAGCGACACTGAAATGAAATTCCCGGTAACTATTTATCCTGGTGAAGATGGCTGGCTTATAACTGAATGTCCCATTATTCCTGGATGTGTATCCCAAGGAAAAACAAAAGAAGAAGCCCTGGCAAACATCAAAGAAGCCATAGAACTCTGTCTCGAAGTCCGTAAAGAAGAAGGACTCCCACCCTTCCTGCCCCTGCACGAAATTGAGGTGGCCATTTAATGGCCCAATTACCTGTAATATCCGGCCTTGAGGCAGTGCAAGCCTTCCAGAGGGCCGGCTGGAGGATTTCCCGTCAGAAAGGTAGCCATATTATCCTTGTCAAGCAAGGCGAGATAGCCTCCCTTTCTATCCCCGATCATAAGACCCTTGATCGCGGTACCCTGCGCAGCTTAATTCGCAAAGCAGGAATGTCAGTAGAAGATTTTATAGAGTTCCTCTGACTTTTCTACACCTGCGATGACGATGCGGATGTGGGGGTAAGCACTTCTAGCCCGGGTACCCGTTTAAAATGTTCTACATTTAATGTAAACAGGGACAGGTTGCGCGCCAGGCAGATGCCGGCAATAAGGGTATCAGGCACCCCCATGACCTCTCCACCAGACCGCAATCTATTTTCGATCATAGCCGCCGCCAGAGCTGCCTGGCCATCAAAAGGCAAGATGGTAACCTGCTGAAAAAATTTAGCCAGCAGCCTTTCCCTTTTACTGTTGGCAGCAAGACCTACCTTAAGTTCAAAAACTGTTATAGCTGTTATGGTAAGCGTACCATCTCTTAAAGCATGTTCGACATAATCAACTTCCGGCTGGTGCCCTTTCCTGCGGCATCCCGGCAGCATTCAGGATTTTAAAGCGGGAAAACATTAATGGCAGCCGGCGGGATAGAACAGTAAACTATACTACCCGGTAATAAGAAGCAACCTTTATCTTCCCCGGCCACAACCAGGGCGACGAGCCTTTCACCGGCGTCGATTATTACCCTGGCCAGTAAACCCCGGGGATAAATCGCGAGCACCTTTCCCGGCAGGCAGTTTCCAGGCTGCGGCAAACTGCTCACCAGGACATGCTCCGGCCTGACGGAAAAACCCGCCCGGCCGGTTAAATCCGTCTCTACTTGCAGCAGCGTCTCTCCCAGGGTCACGTATTTCCGGCCGCCGCGCAGGATAATCTCGCTGTGATAAATATTCTCCGCCCCGACAAAGCGGGCTACAGCGGTCGTCCGCGGCCGGGTAAATATTTCCTCCGGGGAACCCACCTGGAGCAAACTGCCTCCCATGATGACGCCAATGCGGTCGCCCAGGTATAAGGCTTCTTCAAAATCGTGGGTTACATGAATAATCAGGGTGCCGGTAAGCCGGTGCAGGCGCTTCAGCTCCTGCTGGAGCGTCTCTTTTGTACAGGGATCCAGGGCAGATAAAGGTTCATCCAACAAAAGAACCTCAGGTTTCATTATGAGTGCCCTGGCCAGGGCAACCCGCTGTTGCTCGCCGCCGCTTAAGGTATAAGGAAAACGCCGGAGAAGACGATCGATGCCCAACAAAACCACAACGGCATCTAATTCTCTTTCCATCTGCCCGGGAGGCAGTTTTTTATTTTTAAGCCCAAAGACAATATTTTCCCTGACGTTTAAATGGGGAAATAAAGCATAATCCTGGTAAACAAAACCGAAGCACCTTTTTTCCGGCGGCCAAGCGGTAATATTATCTTCCCCCAGCCATATTTCACCGGCATCCGGCGCATACATGCCGGCAATAACCTCTAAGAGGACTGTTTTACCGGCACCCGTGGGCCCCAGAATAACGAAGTACTCTCCCGGGAAAAATTCCAGGGAGATGTCCCGGAGCTGAAACTCCCCTATCTTTTTAGTTATCCGGGATAGCCGCAGCGAGCGCGCGGGCAATCGTTCTTTCACAGGCCCGGCACCCGTTCGTAAAGCTTTACCCCTGCCCGTTCAAAAACGGCCAGGGAAATCACGGCGATCAGGATCAGGATGGCCGCCGAAGCCATCAGGGCTTCCATATCACCGGTAGCCATATTCAAATAGATAGAAATAGGCAGGGTTTCCGTTTTAAACCTGGTAGCGCCGGCCAGCATAAGCACCGCCCCAAATTCCCCCAAGGCCTTACCCCAGGTAAGAACCAGCCCTGCGAGGATATTATTTCGTATTAATGGTAAAGTAACCTTTAGAAAAGCCCGGGCCGGAGTACAGCCCAGGGTCCTCGCCACATATTCGAGGCGGATATCCACGGCCTCGATAGCAGCCTTCAGGACGGTAATCAAGGCAGGAAGATTGACGAAAAATTGGGCCAGGATGATCCCGGTCACGGTAAACACAAAACGTAAACCCATCCTGGCCAGGATTTCGCCAAAGGTCGTAGTGCCAAAAAGCAGGAGCAGGCAAACGCCGGAGACAATGGGCGGCAGGGTTAAAGGGATTCTGAGAAGATTGGCTGCTATACCCCGGCCCGGCAGATTGTAACGAGCCAGGGTATAGGCCACCGGCATAGCTACCAGCAGGCAGGCGGCTGTTGAAACAATGGAGGTCAAGAGGCTGAGCCTGATGGCGAAGACCAGTTCCGGCATCTTTAGCGATAGAGGTATAAAGGGCAAACCCCTTACCAGGACGGTACCTACGGCGGCTAAAATAAATAGCAGTACCAGGAAAGTTACCAGCACGTTAAAGGTTTTAAACAACCTTGAACCCAAGTTTTCGCGCCTCCCCACTAACGGGCCACCGGTTTGTATCCCCATTTTTGCCAGATCTGGTAGGCCGCCGACGAAGTGAAAAATTCGGCCAGTTGCTGGGCCAATTCTTTTTCCTTGGAACAGGTCAGTACTGCCACCGGAACTGTTTTGACATATTCCTTTAGTTCGGGCACTGGTACCAGCTCAAGCTTGTCTTTTGCCCCCTGGCAATTTTCTTCCCAGATCACGGCAGCGTCGGCCTGCTTGGTGCTTAGATACACCACCAGCTCGTTTGCCGTCGGCGTCCTGACTACCACATTTTTATTGACGTTTTCCAGAAGGCCGTGCTTTTGCAGAAGCTGGTCGGCCAGCTTGCCGATAGGATTGGCCTGGGGGTCCCCCAGGGCTACTTTCACTCCCGGACGAGCCAGGTCGGCTAACTTGCGGATGCCGGCAGGATTCCCCTTGGGAACAGCCAGTACCGGTAGGTGATAAACGACATTCTTTTCCCATGCTACCAGGTTTTTTTCTTTAACAGGCTTTAATTCCGCTATATCCCCCGGCAGGTAGACGTCTCCCTGCCCGGTTAACAGGATCTGGTTGTTAAGCTGCGCTGCGCCGCCAAAGGTATAGGTAAGCTTTAACCCGCTTTGAGCTTGAAAAGCGGCACCGATTTCCTCGACCGGGTTTTTCAGGCCGGCGCCGCTATAAACTAAAAGGGAGCGCCCGGCCGCGTTGTCCGCCTTATCATTCGTTCCTGCCTGGCCCTTCGGACTCTCATCTTTACTGCTACCGCAGCCGACCAGCACCAGCAACCCAAACAAAAGTAGACCCAGTAATAGCGTGACAGATTTTGAAACCCTCACTGTTATTCCCTCCCATAATTCCAATTATCAATGCCCAAAAGAGCAATACTGCTCGTAACCGGCCAGGCAGGCTATGCCGCTGATGGTTACCCCGTAAAAGACAATCGGTTTCCGGCCCATTATCGCCGCCAGGGTATCGTTTACCGCGGTTGTACCGGTCGCCAAGACCAGTTCGCTCCATTCAATAATTTCTTCTGTATGCCGGGCGTCTTCTATCATAACTCCGCCTTTACGTTGCCCGACGTTATCCGGGTCCAGGTCGGTTACCCGGATCGGGAAATGACCGGCCAGGCTGGCCACCATGGCCGGCTGCAGGCCGATAAAGGCAATCCGGGGGTTGCCGAAACGTTCCCGGACGTATTCTACCAGGCGGGAGGCACATTGGGCCGGTTCTTGGTCGCGGCAGTGGACGGTCTTGTCTACCAGTTTGAGATGCCGCATCACGGCATTCAAAGTGGCGATAAATACGGCTCGCTCATAGTTATTACGTAACGGCAGGGCCAGAACTTCCTTCAGGGTGCCCTGGTAATTCCCCGGCATATCGGTATACGCCTGCCCACAAGCGTCTTTAAAGTTGGCCTGGATCATAAATTCTTTACCCTTTAAAAGAGGAAAGTCCTGGCGTTCCGGCCGGCCGATGGCTTCCTCGGGGGTCAGGGGCCGGGCGCTGATCACCTGTATTTCTTCCTCCCCGGTCAGGTGCCTGTCTTTTACCAGCCCGTAAAATTTTTCTCTGATGCCTTCTAAGAATTGCATCTGAAGCCATCCCCTTTCCTGGCTAATTAGCAACAAATTAAAAACCCCGTCTCCACGGCGGAGCGGGGTTTAACTGAAAAAGCCATAGCTCTCTCTTATAGCTAACCCCCTCCTTTTCAATACCTGGAAGGCATACCCGTTTCCCGGTACACCCCGTGGACCAGCGGTCCAGGCCAGCCTGCCATAGGTTGCTCCTTTAGGCCAGGAAGGCTCGGAGGATATTTTATGTTATGTCCATCTTTCTAATTTGTCTATTCTCCGCCAAGCGGCAAATTCCTGCCGCGGCCGTTAAAATATCGTGCCAGGAGGCGAAGTATTTTTTACTATATATCAGTGTCTAAAATTCCTATTTTAATAGCGTGCTTAACCAGTTCGGCATAATTATGGGCGCCTAGCTTACGCATTATATTAGCCCGGTGTTTTTCGACCGTCTTCTTGCTGATGGTTAATAACCTGGCGATATCGCGGTTACTTACTCCTTCTACTACCAGCCTAAATATCTCCTGCTCACGGTGGGTCAAACGTTCATAAGAAGGCTCTGCCCGTTGGTTCCTGCACTGCTTTAAGTACTCCGAAATAAGTGTGCTTGATATATCGCTGCTAAGGAAATATTTCCCCCGCGTTACACTCCTAATTGCCTCTACGATTTCTCTCCCGGGAGAATTCTTGTGTACATAACCGAGGGCGCCGGCGTCCAGGGCCCTAAAAACAAATTTTTCATTGCTGTACATGGATAAAATCACAACCTGGGTTTGCCAGCCGTCATTTTCCCTGGCAACTTTTAGTTGGTAGGCAACCTCCAAGCCGTTGAAATCGGGAAGGGAAATGTCAAGCACCATAACTTGTGGCTTTAAACGTTTGGCGATTTCCAGGGCCTCGCCTGCTTGGCCAGCTTCCCCAATTACCTCCATATCAGACTGGGCATTAATTATTCCCAGCAGGCCGTCGCGGACTAAAGGGTGGTCATCAACAATGATAACATTAATTTTGTCCATGATTAATCATTCCTGCGCTCAAATGGTATTTCCACTCTCACGGTTGTTCCCCTGCCGGGCTTTGAGTGTATATACAAAGTGCCACCTAGTTCTGCGACCCTCCGCCGCATACATTTAAGGCCCAATCCCTGGTAGTTGCTGCCTTCCTAAGGTTCAAACCCTTGTCCGTCATCAGCAATCACTGCAATCAATTTGGGATAAACATAACTCAGCTTTAAAGATACCCGGCTTGGTTGAGCATGTTTGGAGATATTATTTAATGCCTCCTGGAACACCCGAAAAAGAGCTACTTCAATATTGGGAGGCAATCGTTCCGGCCCGACGCCGTATATTTCTAAATCGACTTTTAAACCACTGGCAATTGAAAACTGCTCGCTCATCCACTCTAAAGTATTCTTAAGTCCCAAGGATTCCAGCATCGAAGGCATCAAGTCAAAGGAAATACGCCTTACTTCTTCGCCTATCCTCTCAATTCCGCCAATGATTTCTTTGATATTTAATTTTATTTGGGGCAGGTTTATTTTTTCTTTATGGGACAACGCGGCTAGTACCGATTCTAATTGCAATTTCTGAGCTACGATATCCTGACCAAGCCCGTCATGTAAGTCCCTGGCAAGCCGCTCCCGCTCTTTTTCCTGCATGCTTATCAACTGGCCGGAAAGCCAATTCAATTCCTTTTCCGCCAAAATACGTTCGGTAATATCAAAATAAAGTTCTACCCTCCCTTCACGGAAAGGTCCAGCGCCGATCTGGCCAGGACCCTTTCTCCTGCCCGTTTGCTTTTGACGTAGATGTTGCAGTCATCGGCGTAACGGACGAACTTGTGGCCCCTCTTTTCCAGTTCTTTGTCCAGGTCGTCCAGGAGTATGTTGGCCAATAACGGGCTTAAGGGTCCGCCCTGGGGCGTTCCTTCTGCCGTCTCCATGACCACTCCGTTTACCATGACGCCTGCCTGGAGATAGCGGCGGATAAGGGTAAGTACCCTCTTATCTGCCACTTTCCGGGCCACCCGGGCCATGAGGATGTCGTGGTTTACCCGGTCGAAGTATTTCTCGATGTCCAGGTCCACGGCCCATTCGTATCCTTCTTCTACGTATTGCCGCGCCTTCTTTACCGCATCATGGGCTTTCCTTCCGGGACGGAACCCGTAGCTGGCCTCTGAGAACTGCGGTTCGAAGATGGGCGTCAATACTTGCAGGAGGGCCTGCTGGATTAGGCGGTCCATTACGGTGGGTATCCCTAACATCCGTTTGCCTCCCCCGGGTTTCGGGATTTCGACCCGGCGCACGGGCTTCGGTCTGTAGGTTCCCGCGAGCAGTTCTTCCCGGATGCGCGGCCACTCGGCGCGTATTTGGTCCCGCAACCGTTCGGTCGGGATGCCGTCCACACCGGGCGCGCCTCCGTTCCGCTCTACCCGTTTCAGCGCGGCCAGCATGTTCTCCCTGGCCACCACCTGCTCCATCAGGCCGCTACCTTGGCCTCCGCGAGGTGACGTCCCGCTTTGTGCCGGAGAAGAACTCGGCCCTCCCGCGCTCCCCCGTGGCTTCACCACTTCTTCCCGCGGGCAGGCCCCTTGCGGGGTTTTCTGCTGTCTCTGTCCTTCTCGCGAACGCACCGGTTTCACCTCTGACTTGATGTTCGGGCCTTCCCCTGGAGTTCATGACCCCCAGGGTACTATGCCCTCTGCTGACTCCTGCCGGTTCAGCCGTACCTTCCGATACGGTTTACCAGCTCTCCCTGGCTTATCCGGCAGGCCTCCCCGGGTAAGAGCGTTAACCTTCGCCCCGCGCCCGCCCCATATACTCTACCGTCCCTTGGCAGCCTGGGATTTCGCTGTGTTCCGCCAGCTTATCCGAACGGTCTAGCCTCGTATGGGGTTCTTGTTCATCGGGCCGTGGCTTTGCCTCCGGCTTCCTTCGGATCCCACCTCGCGATGGACACCCTTGCCTTTGGCTAGCAGACTGGTGCTGCCTCGCCTGCAGTGGACTTTCACCACTAAGTTAACGCCCATGCCGGGCGCACAGAAAATGCCATCCCCTTTTAAGGATGGCATTTTTTAAAGGTCCCGCCTGGTGGAAACTATTGTTACCACCTGGAAACTATGCCGGCCACTTTAAGCCTAACTTTTTGATCTTGCCCAGGAGGGCCGTATGGGAAAGTCCCAGGGCGCGGGCGGCTTTACGGGCCGAACCATGGCGTTTCAAGGCCTCCTGAACGGCGTTCGCCTCGACGGCCCGGACGATCGCCGCCAGGGTCTTTAGCTCCGGTTGCGGGTTCCTGCTGAGTAACGGCCCTTCCCAATTATAAAGCCAGATATGCTCCGGCAGGATTTGGGGGCCGTTGACCAGGTTGACAGCCCGTTCCAGGACGTTGACCAGCTCCCGGATGTTGCCCGGCCAGGAGTAAGCAGTTAGTTTATTCAGGGCAGCCGGGGTTAATTCCGGGACTGCTCGGTTGAGATGCCGGGCCAGCTTATCCAGGAAATGTCGGGCCAGCAGGGGGATGTCTTCCCGCCTCTCCCGTAAAGGCGGCAGGAAGATAGGGACCACATTAAGACGGTAATAAAGATCTTCTCGGAATAGGCCCTGCCGGACCATGGTTTCCAGGTCGCGATGGGTGGCGACGATCACCCGCACATTGACGGGCTCTTCGCTATTAGAGCCCACCCGGCGGATCTTGCCTTCCTGGAGGACCCGCAGCAGCTTGGCCTGGATGGCCGGGGAGGCCTCGGCGATTTCATCAAGGAAGATAGTTCCCCCTTCAGCGGCGGCAAAGAGGCCGGCCTTACCCCCCTTACGCGCTCCGGTGAAGGCGCCGCCGACATAACCAAAGAGTTCGCTCTCCAGCAGTTCTTCCGGCAGGGCGGCGCAGTTGACGGGTATGAAGGCTTTCTGCCGCCGGGGGCTCTCCGTATGCAAGGCCCGGGCGAAAAGCTCCTTCCCGGTACCGCTTTCACCCCGGAGAAGAACGGTGGAGTCTCCCAGGGCGACCATGCGTCCCATGGCGACGACGCGGTTGAAAGCCGGGGTGTTGCCGATGAGATCGCTGAAGGTGATGGCCTCTGGTTGGGCCAGGGTATAAACCATCTGCCTTAATTCGGCAATATCTTTCATGGTGGCCACGACGCCGACCACCGTACCGGCAGGGTCCCGCAGGCAACGGCCGCTGGTCAGGTGGCAAATCCTGCCCCGGGGGCCGGTGATATCCAGTTTGATATTGTTGTAAGGCCGACCGTCAGCCAGGCAGCGCAGGATGGGCAAATCCGACCCCAGGAAAGAAGCAATGGGCTGTTCCAGGGCCTCGGCGCGGGTAACCCGCAACATTCTCTCGCCTATGGGGTTGAGGGAGGTAATGCGCCCGTCGGCATCGATGGCGACAATGCCGTCACTTACAGAATCCAGGATTATTTGCAGGCGTTGCTCCCTTGCTTCATGGGGCAGGAGCCGGATGGTCTCGAGGTGGCGGACCCCCTGAATGGCCGCCAGCTCGACCTAGAGTTCTTCCCTGGAGAGGCCGGACCGGCCTCTATTTCCAGGTACATATTGTCCGGGATGACTTCTAGGGAAAGGATATTCAGGCCATGGCGGGATACTACCCGGGCCACATCGGCAATCATACCTACCCGGTCGGCAAACTGGAGGCGCAGGCGCATGGGGTCACCTTCTTTACCAGGTTCGGGATCGAATATCTAACTGGCAGAAGTCTTCTCCGCCTTCCCTAGCCGGACTCCTGAAGACAGAGGTATATGATCAGGGTTCCAGGTGCATAAGCCGGCAAATCAGGCGCTCAACCTTGAACAGAGCACATTTTATTGGTTGCCGGCGAAGACGTTGGCCCTTCAGAAGGGATCTGCTGCAGGCAAATCTTTAACCAATTCTTCCAGACCAAGTTCCTTCAGCCTGGCGGCAGTAGGAATACCATCCCCGGTCCAGCCGCCCAGGGCGTAGTATTCATCCAGCATGATGTCCAGGTTGATGGTCAGACCCCGGCGGGAGAGTTGGGCCTTACCCGGCGGTATTTTTTCGATCTCCTCCGGGTTGACGTAGACGTCCAGGGGTTCCTGCAAAGAACGCGGCGGCAGGTAATCGTCTTTGCGGTTGAAACCGTGGCGGACGTTATACATCCGTTCCAGGTTGACGATGCGCTGGCCGATGCGCATGATCTCTTCGTCGCTGATTGGGATACCTAAAGCCCGCAGTCCTTCAGCCAGGTCGGCCGGGAGAATGGCGTAGGTTTCGGTGAAGGCGAACTTGCAAACGCCGGCGGCGTCGGCCAGGGCGTTGCAGGCTTCCGTGAAACGCACCATATGGGCTTTGAATTTCTCCGATGTAACCTCCATGAGTTCCGGGCCGCACTCCGGCAATACTTTAGCGGCCACGTCGGTCATCCCGGCCACGTCGATGGTCGGCAGGGCGTAGAGATGGTCGGCGCCGCGGTTGCTGGTGGCGTGTCCCAGGCCGAAGGCTTTCAGCACCCGGCCTTCCTGCCGCGGCAGTTCCACCCCTTTGACCTCCATGGCGAAAAATTCGCTGCCGCGGCCCAGGCGGGCGCTGGCTGCCTTGACACCGTCGGCCAGCAGGTCACCTGTGCCCCGGCGGTAGGCGATGTCTTTGATCAGGCCGATAATGGTTTCCGGATCGCCCCACGCCAGGCTGTACCTGGGGTCGTCCAGCAGGCCCCTTTCGTGGGCTTCCATGGCGAAGGCGATGACCAGGCCGGTGGAAATAGTGTCCAGGCCTAGTTCGTTACAGAGCTTGTTGGCGTAAATGACCAGCTCGATACTGCCATTCCAGAGATTGGAACCCAGGGCGTTAGTGGTTTCATACTCCGGTCCCTCGTTCAGCGGTGTCTTAAAGGGGCCGTCCGGTACTTCGGTAATCCGGGAGCAGCGGATAGGGCAAGCGTAGCAGCCCTGGGTTTTTACCGTGTAACGGGCCACCGCCGCCGCGTTAATTTCTTTGCCCAGGGGGAATTGCCCCCAACGGTGGTTCTTGCTGGGCATGTCGCCGCTCATATTCTTGGAATCAATCAGGCAGACGGTGCCCCACTGGCTGTACATCTGGCTCTCCGGGTGGTTGCGGACGGCCGCCGTTACCCGGCGGACCACCTCTTTGAACTCCGGCGGGGTTTCTACCCGGTGGCTGCCTTTGACTACCAGGGCCTTGAGGTTTTTCGAGCCCATGACGGCCCCCATGCCGGTGCGGGCCGCAGCCCGGGCGTAGTCGTTGATAACGCCGGCGATACGCACCAGGTTTTCGCCTGCCGGGCCGATGGCGGCCACCCGGCTGCCGGGGTACCGTTCCCGCAGGGTCTTTTCCGTTACTTCTGTAGTCTGACCCCAGAGGTCGCCGGCGGGGAGCAGCTCCAGGTGGTCGTCCTCAATATGCAGGATCACCGGGCGGGCGGCGCGGCCGCGAAAGACGATGAGGTCGTAGCCGGCTTTACGCAGCTCGGGGCCGAAGAAGCCGGAGCTGTTGGCGTAACCGTAGGCGCCGGTGGCCGGCGACTTGGCCGTTACCGTATAGCGGGCCGCCGAGGGCCAAGAGGTGCCCGTC
Source organism: Moorella glycerini (assembly GCF_009735625.1). Lineage (NCBI taxonomy): Bacteria > Bacillati > Bacillota > Clostridia > Neomoorellales > Neomoorellaceae > Neomoorella > Neomoorella glycerini. The sequence goes on from NZ_CP046244.1 coordinate 3,370,282, forward strand.
AGGGGGCCGGTGGAAAAGATGAGCAGGTTCTCCGGGTCAAAGGGTTGGACTGCCGGGCCGACATGGTCGTAAAGCACTTTGGCCGCCAGGCCGCGGCTGCCCAGGAATTTTAGCAAATCCTCCTCCGGCGTCGGTTGAAGCTCGATTTTGCCGGTTGTTAGATCTATCCAGGCTGTTTTAGCCATGGGAATCACCTCTTTGATCTTTTTATAATAACGGCATACATAACGATAAAAAGCGTATTATAAATCATTACGTGGCGTTGCTCTTACCATGAAAAAAAGCCCTTTGCCATTTTCATCCTTCTAGGTGGCGCCGCCGGGGAGGTAGGGGCGTCTTGTAATAAATCCGCCCCTACTTTAGCCCGGTAAGTGCTGAAATTGTAGACCTTCCTGCCCGCTTCCCGCCGCAAAAAACCGGCGGGTTTTTCTTCGGCCACCAGCCATCGATAGTAGCCTATATTCCTAACGTCGCCAATGACGACCGCGCCGACCAATTGTTCCCCGCGGAATATAAACTTAAGATAGCTTTCTTCCCTATCGATTACCGTAATTTCTTCGTCCCCCTCCCGGGGGCGGGTCCAGCCTACTGATGCGGCCTGAAGGCCGAAAAAGGAAGCCGCGTTTACCCGGACACCTATATGGGCCAATTCTTGCGCGCCCGCCATATTAGCGCCTGCTGCGGCGCCCTGGAAAACGGCATTAGGCCACATGGCGTTAACTGCTCTTTGTTGCTTAAGGGGGTCGTAAGTCTCGCAAACATCACCGGCAGCGTACACCACTTCACTATTGGTCCGCTGGTAACCATCTACTACTATGCCCTTATTTACATGCAAACCCATTAACTTGGCCAGGTCGGTGTTTGGCATTACACCTTTGGCAATAATAGCCAGCCTGGAGGAAATATCTTCGCCGTTTTCCAAATGAATGCCTTCCAAGCGCTCCCGGCCCGTAAAGGCGCTAACATCGTAGCCAAAGGTTATCTTAATACCGGCCCGCTCCATTCTTTTTTGGATAATGGCCGCCGCCTTTTCGTCCAGCATTTGTGAAAGTATTTGCCTCGACTTCACCACTAAAAGGACCTGGCCCCCACGGCGGGCCATGGCCTCGGCCGATTTTAGGCTGACCAACCCTCCTCCCAACACCACCACAGGAGCGCCTGGAGCTTCATCCAGTATTTTTATTACCTTTAAAGCATCTGCCATGGTCCGCATTCCAGTGACGCCCTTCAGGGAGCTGCCGGCCACCCGGGGAAGCTGGGGAGAAGCCCCGGTAGCCAGGAGCAAACGGTCAAAAACCAGGGCTTCTCCATTTTCTAAATAAACCGTGCGGCCCTCAAGGTCAGCCCCTACCGCCCTTCGACCAAGGAGCGCCTTGATGCCGAGCCTTTGATAAAAGTCCGGCGGCCGCATGAGGATATCTTCCCATCGCGCCGTGCCGGCCACTATATTGGTAATAAATATCCTGGAATAAGCCGGGTAGGTTTCATCCGCTATAAGCGTTATTTCTCCCCTTTGATCTGTCCTTCTAATGGCTTCGGCCGCTGTTACCCCGGCCGCACTGTTGCCGATAATTAGATAACGCATTTAAAATCACTCGCTTTGTCCTGTCTTTATATCCCGGCGAGAGTAAATTAATTTTTCGGCTCCAATCCTGTCTATCGCTTCTTCCAGGCCCAATTCTTTTAGTTTGCTAATGGTAGGATAGCCTGTTCCGGCGTCCCAATCGCGTAGATAATAATACTCTTCGAGCATTGGTTCCAGCCGGCATACCAGTCCCTTTGCCGCCGCCGAGGGGCTTGGTTCTTCCAAAAAACGGCGGGGTAAGGTGTCGTCTTTCCGGGAAATGCCGCAAAGGATGTTGTAACAGCGCTGCAAATTGTAAATGCGCTCGCCGATTTTTTTCAAGTCCGGCACGTCGAGGTCCATCCCCGTGGCGTAACGAATTGCCTTCGCTATGTCCTCCCAGTAAATCTCCGCTAAGACGAAGGTGCCGCCGGATTTACAATTGCCGGAGCTGTCCACTACAGCCGCAAAGTCTTCGCCGTCTTTCACCAGGAACCCCTTGTACTTAATGCTGCGGGGGTCAGCCATCTCCGGCAGGTACTCTTTACCATAGCGCCGCTCGGCCTCAGCCGGATACCCGGTTTCATCTATCGTTGGAAAACCTTTTAAGTGATCGGCCCCCCTGTTAGAAGTTGCGTGGGCCAAACCCATGGACTGTTGGGCCCTCCCGTCCTGGGCTGCAATCTCCTGGCCTTTGACGTGCATGGCATAATACTCGGCCCCTCGCCCTATTTTTGCGGCGGCCCTTTTAACCCCTTCCGCCAAAAGGTCGCCCAGGCCCTGCCTATAGGTAATCATTTCCAAAAGCTTAAAGGTAGTATCCATATTGCCCCAGGAAAGATCCAGACCCTCAGCTTCTTCCCTGGTAAGGATCCCTTTCTCCCACAATTCCATGGCAAACGATATGGCCCGGCTTGCGGATATATTATCTAGTCCCAGCCGGTCCGTCATATCGTTGGCCTTGAGGATGGAAGGCAAATCGCTATTTAAAATATTGGCCCCAAAGCCATTCAAGGCTTCGTATTCAAAACTCCGGCCGGCCAGTCCTTGATAGGCTCCCTCGTTTACCCTGAACAATTTATCGCAGGCGACCGGGCAGGCGTAACAGGCCAGGTGTTTGACAAAATACTTTTGGTGCAGGGTCTCGGCATTAATGGCGTCGGCGAGTTCATAGGCACCATATTGGAAATTTTTAGTGGGAAAGCGGCCGATCATGTTCATTATCGAAACAATTCCTGGCGTCCCGTATTTAGAGACCGCCGGGTAAATCTCATTAGCCCGCAGGCGCCGGTGCAATTCTAAAGCCAGGTTGTAAAACTCCTCCGGCCGAGCAATGGTCACTCCCTTAGTACCCCTGACTACTACCGCTTTTAAGTTCTTAGAGCCCATCACCGCGCCCATGCCGCCCCTACCCAGGGAGCGCTGGGGAGTAACTTGGACACAGGCATACCGCACTAAGTTTTCCCCCGCCGGACCGATACAAGCCGTTTTAATATCAGGGTCGTGAATTTCTGCCTTTAGGGCTGCTTCAGTTTCCATGGTATCTTTTCCCCAGAGATGGGAGGCGTCACGGATTTCTACCAGGTCGTCTTCGATATACAGGTATACCGGTTGGGAAGCGCGACCCTGAAAAATTATCATGTCATAACCCGCAAACTTTAGTTCCGGCCCAAAAAAACCGCCCGAATTGGAATCACCGTAAATATTTGTCAGCGGTGATTTGGCTATTGCTTCAACCCGCCCGCTGTTGGGGATCAGTGTCCCCCCTAAGGGGCCAGTAGCAAGGATAAATATATTGTCCGGGGAAAGGGGGTCGACTTCAGGAGGCACCATTTCCCACAAAAACCTGCTGCCAAAACCGTTGCCGCCCAAAAATTTTTCCGCCAAACCTTCATCCAGCGGCATCGTCTTCACCTTCGCAGCAGTAAGATCGACCTGTAATATATTGCCGGCATAGCCCTTGTATTTAAACACCCTGTTCCACCTCCCGCAAACCTTTAAAGGAATCGGCCAAACGGGCAACCGCCCGGCGCCGCTTGGCTAAAACAGCCTCAGGGCCTTTCACCAGCTTAATGGCACTTGGAGGGCAAACCTTGACGCATTCCGGATCCCCGCCGCACAGGTCGCATTTAAACGCCCGGCCGCGTAAGGAATCAAAGGCCACGCCGCCAAAGGGACATGAAGCCACACACATTTTGCAACCCATGCAACGGCCACTGTCGATTTCCCAAGCGCCGGTTGCATGATTTCGTTTGATGGCCTGGACGGGGCATACTTCAGCGCAGACGGCCTTCTCGCACTGCTGGCAAGTGAAGGGCAGATAAAAGGCCTCTTCTTCATACTTTAATACTGATATGCACGACATGCTCGGCCAAATGGCTTTTTCCCTCCGGTAAGAGCAAAAAGCCTCACAAAGACGGCAACCGGTGCAAACTTCCGGGTCAATATCCAGGTACAATGACTTGTCCCCCTTTCCAATATAAGGCCCGACAAGGGCAAAATTCCTTGCCAACTCCAGCGGCTATGCTACCCCCTACCGGCCTAACCACCTGCTACGGCAAAAAGCAAAACCAATTCCGAACCAGCAGGGACAACCTTGTTGAGGACCTCCCCTCCTTCCCCGGTTATTAGTTGCCCATCAACTAATATCAGCAGCCCGGGATTAAGCTCATCCCGGCTGCGAAAAACAAGCTCCGCCAGCGCCGCACCATATTCCCTCGTGAGAAAAACCAGTATTTCCTTTAAAGTTACCCCTTCACCTTGCCGCCCCGCCTCCGGCACAGCGATCTTCTCGGACATTTTTCCCGTAGCAGCGGCAATTAAATTGTAATATTTAACTGTAATTTCCATCCCTGACTCGCCCTCTAAACCAGATTAACCACCATGGTTATGGAGGTTGCCCCCGGATTAAAGTAAATACTGGCGTAACATGCGGGCTCATCCTCTAAAGTCAGCCACTTCTCTTCCCACCATAAAAGCGGCGTTGCCATATCGACTTTAAATAACTCAGCTCCCCGCGGGTATATCCGCGATTTAATGTTAATGACCATTTTTACCAGTTCCCCGGCGCAATAGGTTTCGTAAAAATCCTTAAAGGCAAGGTTATCAACCTCTCCATCAGGTAACTGTTGCAGACGCTGGGAGGGTATCTCAATTTCCGCTAAAATTGCCGGCCGGTCGTCGAGGTAATATATCCTATCGAGTTTAATCACCTCATCCCCGGCCGTCAGTCCCAACGCCGCTCCGGCTTCAGGAGAAAAATTCCTGGTACGCCTTAAATCCCGGTGCACCACCCGCGGCGACCACCCCTGGCCGTTTAATAAATCTAAAAAATCGGTCGTCATATCCAGGCGAGCCGGGAGATTGGCAATAGTTGGATGGCCGTAATTCCCCTTGCCATGCTTTTTGGTTATATAGCCAAGGCGCGCTAATGAGGACAAGGCCTCCCGCACCGTCGCCCTGCTTACCCCCATCAGCCGCGCCAATTCTTCTTCCCCGGGCAGTTTGTTGTCTGGAAAATGTTTTTCTTTAATCATCGCCAGGAGCAAATCCGCCGCCTGACCTCGCAGGGTATTGCGCTCCAGTTTTAAATTAAGGGCCATCAGTTGCTAAATCCCCTTTATACTTTTATACTTGTACTTACGTCTATCGAGTACATTTAAATATTTCTCCCTTGACTTTAATTTTCCTGCCGCCATTCATAAAAAATTTTAAGGTGGATTATTTTCTTGATGTTTTTTCCGGCCCCAAAAAAATAAAGGCGGACTATCTCCGCCCTTCAATAGTTAATCCACACTAGCTGCCAGTTAATGGCTCCCGCCTATTTCCACATCCATTTATTACTAGGTTTTCCAAAAGAGCGGTTAATGTTGGATATACTAAAATCCGTCGCATAAAATTTCTGATAAAACTCTTCTGCTTCGGCAAAAACATCAAAATTAAATATTTCGGGATGAAGAATATTGGCCATATACATCAAACCCAATATCCACCTGGGACTCCCGAAATCCCAACCCGGAGCCGGATGATTATATACTCTTTTATTCCTTACCGCTTCGACGTCAACACCGGCCTCACAACAATCGGCATAAAAATCTTCAACAGGAGCAGATATAAATGCTGAGATAAATATAATTTGCGGGTTGAGGGCATTCAGTTTTGCAACTGAAATTTTCATGCCCGGCCTGCCGCTGCCTTCTATTTCTTTATTAACGCTAATTCCGCCTGCCGCTTCAACCAATTGATTTTCAAAACGTTCCCCTTTAATGCAAAAAAGTGGTTTGCCCATGGCGTAATATACACGGGGTTTATTGCTGATAAAACGTAAACTTTTTGTAATCAAAGCAACTCTTTCTTCCAGGTAGGATGCCAGTTCTTCAGCTTTGTTCTCTAGCCGGATTACCCTGCCGAAATATCTGATTGTTTGCATGTACGTTTGCAGGTTTTGCAGGTCACGATGTAGTTGCGACAACATATTATTACAAAGTACCTCTTCCCAAACCTGCAATACTTTCTTTTTATCGCTAACACCCATGGTAATTAATATTGCTTCCATCATTTCTAAAGCCCTGGTAAAAGGGTAGCCCCCCTGAAAATCACCTTCCTGGTACTTTGTTTTTGCTAACGTCCCCCTAATACTTTTTAATTCTTGCCCACACCCAGGACACGTATTTCCCCTGATTGAACCCGCATCTGCAAATCTCAGTTTTGCCCCCATTGGCCCGTAAAAGTCCCGCTTATAGATGATTTCCCCGCAGCCGGGACAAAAGGTATTAAGATAATCGGTGCCGGGAGAATTGAAGAGGTATATATAACTAAGATGTTTTTTCAAGCGCTGGCAAAGTTTTTCCGCCTCCCGTATTGAGGGCTCCAATAAAGGATCGGCATTTTCCAGCGGGATAAATCGCATTATATGCAGGGGTATATCCTTGGATATTTGAGCTATATGCCGGGCGAGACTTAAAATTTCTTCTTCATTATGGCGTTGATAAATACAGGAGATCTCAACATGAATACCGCTTTCATAAAGTTTTTTTATATTGCGCAAAACCGGCTTGACCGTGCTGCCGCCACAGCCACGATACGCCTGGTCAGACAGGCCTTTAACCCCGACATTGATAAAATCCAAATCGCTAATTATTTGAGCTAATGAGGTTTCAGTGAAATAGGCATTCGTAGAACAACCTACCAGCAGGCCGCAGCTTTTGGCAACTCTGGCGACTTTAATAAAGGTTGGCAAGGAAGCCAGGGGATCGTTCATCAGAAAAGCAATTCCTATACAATCGTTTTTTATTGCTTCGCTCACTACTTCTTCCGGCGATAGTTTACGTAAGGCTCTGCTGGCAGGATCCATTTCTTTAGCAATGACTGTTGAAACACATCCATTGCAATTAAAATTGCACCCCGCCGTGCTAATCTGGAGGAACTTCCCTCCGGGATAAAAATGTAAAATGGGCATTGTTTCTATCGAAATCGGACAAACAACAAGATAGTTATCGGGATAAAGTTCCGTTATTTCTTGCCCGTTATTTTTATAAAGGCCACACGCCCCTGTTTTGCCTTCTGGAATTACGCAAGCTCTTTCGCAAATACTACACTTCATAAATCTTACTTCCATATTGTTATCCATAATCCGGCTTCACCCCTGTTTATTTCAAATTTAGAGATTCCCGCTGCCCCCAATGTCTTTACAAAACTCTCCACAGCATTCTCGCCAATATTTTTGTTAATTCTTTCCTGCCAGTTGCTATCTTTTTGCACCATCCTGGCATCAATTAACTTTTTTAGTTCGGCATTACCAAAGCCCCCGCCAATAAAGGCTGCGCCCTGGGGAGCGAGTACCCTGTATATTTCTTGAAACGCCTTTTGCTGATTTTCCCAAAAAAATATTGAACCTCTACTTATTACAAGATCCACTGATTGATCTTTTAACGGGATTTCGTGGACATCACCAAGCAACGTTCTGGCTCTTTTTTGCAAACCATGACCGGCGATATTTCGTGTCGCTATTTCCAGCATTTCAGGAGACTTGTCAAATAAATATATATACAACTCTGTAATACCAGCCAGGGCAATCCCCAGATAACCGCCACCGCAGCCGATATCCAGGCAGGTCCCTTTAGTTATGCCCGTTTTTTGTTTTATTTGTTCCGCAATGACAGGATAAACCGGAGCAAATACCTCCCGGGCGACCCTATCAAATTCTTCGACATTAATTTCCACTTTAAAGCCCTCGCTTTCCATATAACAACGTCATGTTCCGGCCGGAAAACTGCGGGACGGGTAAACCCGCCCCTTCTCTATTTCCCCCTGGCCCCGGCCAGAAGGGCATCAGTTTCCTGCTCGGATAAATTATAGTGGTAGAACCTGGCATAAAAATCCTTGACCGTTGCCACCAGGTTATAATTAAAAACATCCGGATAAAGGAGGTTGGCCAGCCACTTCACCCCGATGATACGGTTGACAGAGGGCGGCCGGTCGAACCAGTTGAAGGGCCCGTGAGGAACCTGGTAGACGCGGTGGTTTTTCACAGCTCTAAGGCTCTGCCATTTAGGGTCTTGCAGGATAGTTTCGTAGGCGCCTCCCTGGGCTACATTCCAGGAGAGAATCACATCGGGATCCCAGGATAGCACCTGTTCCAGGGAAACGGAGCTCATCCCCATGCCCCCCGGGCCGCGCTGGGGTGGAATGGCCGCCACGTTAATACCGCCGACAAAGTCCAGTACCTGGGTATGCTGGGAAGTAGCGGGATCCGTTTGCAGGCCGTTGGACCCTTCGGCGTAGTAAACCCGTACCTTCCTATCCAGCGGTATTGCCTTAACTTTAGCGGCAACCTCATTGATAGTGTCCCGGCAATAAGCCGCCAGTTCCTGTGCCCGCCGTTTATCTCCCAGCAGGTCGCCCATGAATTCATAGGCTTGATCCAGTTTCGTGAGTTCGCCGTCAACCATAACCACCGGTATCTGCAACTGCTTCTGGATCTGTTCAGCCTGGGAAAGGGCCGTGTTGTCCATGTAGCCCATGGAAACGATGACCTGGGGGTGGATTTTTAAGATCTCCTCGATATTGGCCGTGTTTTTAGCATACCAGCCCCCCAGGTTGGGCAATTTCTGGTACTCGGGCAGGATAAACTTTCTCTCTACCTCGTTTAAATCATAGTTCCACCCCGCCAGTTTCTCCGGCGCCAGGGTATAAACCATGATGCTCCCCACCGGGCTGGTGGCGAAGACCTTGTTGACTTGGGTTGGAACGGTGACCTGGCGACCAGCCATATCGACTATAGTCCTGTTAGCTGCTGCTTGACCGGCAGGAGCCTGGCCGGTTGCTTTCTGGCCACTCCCTTGCGAGCCGCAACCCGCCAGGGTGGCAGTCAAGATCAGGATGGCCAGGAGCAGGCTAACCCATTTGCAGGCAAAACGCTTCAACATGTTTCTTCCCTCCTGGTGTCTTTCGGTAATATTTGCCTACTTACCGGGACGCATACCCGTGTCTCACTGCAACCCGGTATTTCGGCCCGGATTATTTTTACGTCTACGCCGTACAGGCTTTTCAGGTTCTCTTCGGTCACCGTCTCCTCCGGCCGGCCCAGGCTGTAGACCTGACCCTTCTTCAGAAGCATTACTTTGCTGGCATACAGGAGAGCATGGTCCGGAAAATGCGAGGCCATAATAATGGCCAGGCCGGTATGAGCCAGCCTCTTAATGTGACTCAGGACCATAACCTGGTTGCCAAAATCCAGGCTGGAAGTGGGTTCATCCATAATTAAAACTTGAGGTTGCTGGGCTAGAGCGCGGGCGATGAGTACCAGTTGCCTCTCGCCGCCGCTGATCTCGGTATAAACCCGGTCCTGGAGGTGGGAGATATTTAACGCAGCCATGGCCTCTTGAACGATTTCCTTATCTTCCGGCGATGGCACGGCGAAAATTCCCAGGTGAGCCGTCCGGCCCATGAGGACCACGTCCAGAACTTTAAAGGGGAAGGGTGGGGTATGGGCCTGGGGGATATAGCCCATGACCCTGGCTATCCGGGCCTGGGACCAATCGCAGATATTTTCACCCCCGAATAGGATTTCTCCCGCCTGTGGTTTTATCAGGCCCAAGATAGTTTTAAAAAGCGTCGTCTTCCCCGAACCGTTGGGCCCCAGCAGGCACATTATTTCCCCGGACTCTACCTCCATAGATACCCCGCTGACGACCGCCCGGCCCCAGTAGCCACAGGTTACATCTTTAAGCGTCAGCTTCATGACCATCCCCTCCGGGTATGCTGTAACAAATACAGGAAAAAGGGGGCGCCAATCAAAGCAGTGAGGATACCCAGGGGGATTTCCACCGTTGCCAGCACCCGCGCCAGGTCGTCAACCAACAGCAGGTAGGCGCTGCCCATCAGGATGGTGGCCGGCAATAAAACCTTATAATTGGGCCCTACCACCATGCGGGCCAGATGGGGAACCAGCAATCCCACCCACCCAATCATGCCGCTGATGGAGACGCAGGCTGCGGTCATCAGGGTGGAGCACAGGATGACAATCAACCTTAACCCGGCGGTTTCCAGGCCCAGGGCGCGGGCTTCCTCTTCCCCCAGGGAGAGGACGTTAAGGCGCCAGCGCAGGAGGTAGAGGGGTATTATTCCCAGCAGCACAGGCACCAGGGCCGCATAAACGTCCCGAGGAGAAATAGACGCCAAGCTGCCCATGAGCCAGAAGGTAATGGCTGGTAATTTATCGTAGGGGTCGGCCAGGTACTTGATTAAGGAAGTACCGGCAGAAAACAGGGTACCGGTGAGGATGCCGGCCAGGACCAGGACCAGGGCAGGGTCGTGGCGGATCCTGCTGCTTAAGGCGTAAGCCAGAAATACGGCCAGGAGGCCGAAGAGAAAGGCGCTGACCTGGATGCCGATTACCCCCAGGGAGAAATAAATTGCCAGGGCGGCGCCGAAACCGGCGCCGGCCGAGGCTCCCAGGATGTCCGGTGAGACCAGGGGGTTTTTAAACATCCCCTGGTAAGCGGCACCGGCGGTCGCCAGGGAGGCCCCGACCAGCATGGCAGCGATAATACGCGGCAGACGCACCTGGAAGACTACTGTTTCCATAGTGGCCGGCCAGGTGGGTTCGATGGGAAATACCTTTGCCGCCAGAATGGTTAGGAGTTGCCCGGGGGATATGGCATAACGGCCCAAGGGAAAAGAGAGCAGGAATGCCAGCAGGGGCAGGGCCGGCAAAGCGATTTCTTTCCAGCGATCCCTGACCAGGGATATATCAGGCGAAGTTTTCCTGGCCAGCGCCAATCGCAGTAAACCTCCCCCCAACCGTTACCTGAACGGCCTGTTCCCGGCTCTGCCTGCTCCTTGCTACAGCAAGCCCTTCATCCCGGCTCACCTGAACCATACGGCCGCCGCGCTTGAATATCTCCAGGCAGCCGCCTTCCTGCACCACCCGCCGTATCATCTCTGGTTCCACAACCACGGTCCCCGCTAGAGTATCAACACCATAATGAAACAACACAGAAGTCAGCGGGGTGCTGGGGCCCACTAGAATAACCCGCGCCCGGCGGCTGAGCTCCACGAGCCGGGGGAAGGTTTTATTGATCAGAGTGGTAGCGGTGATAAAGACATAATCCTGCTCCGGGAGGATATACTCACAGGCCGGGTCGGGTAAATCGCCCTCGCGGGGACGGCGTTCTAAAATCGTAAGTTTACAGCTGCGCGCCAGGGGGTCCAGGTCGGGAAAATGGCCGATAACAGTTACCTTTTTACCCCGCACCTGTTCCTGAAAGCCGGTAAAAGCGCTCACCTGGGGCTGGCTGCGCAAAGGCCGGCCACCGAGGCTCTCTACTTGTTCGGGCGTGTTCAATACAGAATTTATGGCCGCCAGGCCCAGGGCGGCTTCGAAATTGTTCCAGGACTTAATGTACTTCGCCAGTTCCCGCACGGGCATGCCTTTTATTTCCCCGGCCAGCTTGATGCGCGGATGGCCCTCCAGGGGCGTCATCACCAGGCCGGTAGCCCGGGAACGGACCAGGATCCAGTTAAGGCCGACGATGCAATCTTCTACCTCCAGATCCGGCGGTACCGCCGCGATTAATTCATCATAGATTTCCCACATAGCTTTGCCTCCTTATCTTGGCTCTACCATCTGGCAGGAGGCGCCCATAACGGGAGGGCGTCACCTAAAACTAAAGCCCCACCTCAGGAGGGTGGGGCTAATAAAAGCCATAATCAGCCATTGATCAGCCACCTCCTTATACACGAACCTGGGAAGGCATACCAGTTTCCCGGTATACCCCGTGGGCCTCGCAGCCCAGGCCGGCCACCATAGATCGCTCCTTAGGTTATTCCGGCTCGGAGATGAGAATATTTTATTTTATGACCTTAAGTCTAGTTAGACTATATTCCACATACGTTTTAAAATTCCTGCCTATCGGCGTTAAATTCTTTCCTCTGCGTTTTAAGCGACGGCCGCCGCCAGAGCTGCCTGGCCATCAAAAGGCAAGATGGTAACCTGCTGAAAAAATTTAGCCAGCAGCCTTTCTCTTTTACTGTTGGCAGCAAGACCTATCTTCAGTTCAAAAACTGTTATAGCTGTTATGGTAAGCGTACCATTTCTTAAAGCATGTTCGACATAATCAACTTCCGGCTGGTGCCCTTTCAAAAAGCCAATAATTATCGAAGTATCGGTTACAACTCCCACCGCGACCAGAACTCCTTCACGCGGGCTGCATATTTTTGGCCTTCTTCTTCGCTTAAACTACCGGCCAGTTTTAGAATCTCGTTAATCTCTTTTTCCCGGTTCTCCGCCCTTGCTAAATATTCCTCAAGGGCTTCATTTACTATTTCTGAATAACCCCGTAATCCTCGCCTGGCCGACAGGGCTACCAGTTTAGCGCGGGTTTCATTGCTGATTTCAATGGTAGTGCGCATATTTAATCACCTCATATAAAGTATTTTAACACGAAAATAACCTAACAAATGATCTTCATCAAGTAAATAACCCTACCAGGCAGGGCGTAAAAAGGCAATAATAAGCTAGCAGATGCATGAACTTGCATCAGCCAGGTTAATCCTTTTTGAGGGTATAGTGTTAAACGACCTGGGCGACTTCCCTTACCTCGAGTCCCAGCTTCCGGGCCTCAGCAATAATTTTCTTGATCCGAAACCTTTCTTGCTTTTGTTTGGCTTTCTCAAATGCAGTCTCGTCGTAGTCTGTACCGTTTTTTAGTAAGTTGTAAATGATTACCAGGAGCTTTCTGGCTAAAGCGATAAGGGCTTTCTTGGCCCCGCGGCGTTGCTTGACCTTCCAGTACCAGGACGATAAATAGCTGTCGCGTACCCGGGTGATGGACCAGGCAACTTCGCAAAGAATTCGCTTTAGATAGGTGTTACCGTGGGTGGTGCGAGTGGACTTTTTTTTCCTGCACTTTCATTATTGCCGGGGCTTAAGCCCGCCCAGGAACAGATATGTTCCGCAGTTTTAAAGCGGCTCATATCGATGCCAATTTCCGCCAGAATAGCGGCGGCAGCGGTTTTGTCAATCCCCGGGATGCCGTCCAGTTGTTCCAGTTGTCTTTGGTATTGATTAAGTTTTTCCTCCAGCTTTTGCTCTACCAATCGAAGATGCTCGTAGTGCTGATCCAGCCAGCCCAGCAAAAGCTTGAGGAACTCCCTTTGGTGAACATCCATTTTGCCATTGACAGCCTGCTTGATTTCCTGAAGCTTACTCTTGGCACGACCCTTTACCAAAGTCTCTACTTCCCGGGCGGATATCTTCCCGTGACGGCAAAGGTGATCCATAATCGCCCGGCCCGATACCCCGAAGATATCGGTGAGGAAGGTGGAGAGCTTGAAACCGCAGCTTTGTAAGTGCTTTTCGATGCGGTTCTTTTGCGACGCAATCTCTTCGATAATACTTTTGCGGTACCGGGTTAGATTACGGAGTTCCCGGATAGGTTTGGAGGGGATAAAACTTCCTTCCAACAATCCGGCGCGTAAAAGGGTAGCTATCCATTCAGCGTCCTTCATGTCAGTCTTTTTACCGGGAACGTTTTTCATGTGCCGGGCGTTGGCAACAATCAAAACCATACTGCCGTCAAAGGCTTCTTCCAGGACGTTATATACAGGCTGCCAATAAACCCCGGTGCTTTCCATGGCCACATGGCGGCAGTTCTCTGCTTCCAGCCAGGCTTTCAGTTCATCAAGCCCGGGCAGAAGGGTGGAAAAGGTGCGGATGGTTTTTGTCGGTTCCTCGCCAATATTGCCTTTTAATAGGCAGGCAACCACGGTATCTTTATGGACGTCCAAACCACAGCAGGTTTCCAAGATGTCTTGCATAAGAACTCCTCCTGCTTCATTGGATTTCAGGGATGATTGCCCGAGAAAGTAAGAAGTTTAACACCCGTGCTGTTCCCAAGTCCTTAAGAACAAGGGGCGACAATTGGCTGTGCTCAAAGGCAATCAGGTTAGGTTAGTACTCGAGGTTATACCATCAAAATGTACTCAACCTTTGTCCCTGATAAGTCCAATGTAGCAGAAAATCAGATGTTTGTAATCACTTCTTTCTATTTTCATGATTGGTTGTGCCTTCCAGACATGGCCGGTTAGTATGCAAATACTTACATGTCAATAATGCCGCTTGCCCGGCTGGAATCTAGAGGGGGCGGGTAACCCCGCCCCCATCGGCCAGCATAAGCACCACCCTAAATTCGTTAATAAGCAGTTTCTACAAGCTTGTTTTAAACTTACAGGAAGAAGGAGTAAATTATAAGCCCGGCATAAAAGCAACCAGCCAGAATGGTGCCGGCAGTGAAAATCCAGTTCGGCTTCACCTTGATTGCATGTTCCTTACTATATAACCCCGGCAACACTTTATAAGTGAGATAGGCAATAGCGAAAGCGACAACCGGCAACATAAAGGTGCCTTCCACCCAGGATGCGGCCTGGAGAAATTGAACGGGAACAGCATTAAAGAGATAAACGAGGAAGAAATTGCACAGCGTCCCGTATAAAAACCAGATACGGTAACGCCATAACGGATTAATACGGTTATATAATTTCCAGTCCGGCAAAACGATGCCAATGGAATTATCGATTAGCCGGGCGTAACCATCATATAAAGTTGCCATAGTGCTGTACAGGACGGCGAAGGCACCAACAAGGTACAACTCCCTCGCCCAGGGACCAAGGGTCTCGGTGAAGGTTTTGGAAAGGGTTAAGATGAATCCCACCCCTGCCGGGGCTTGCTTTAAAGGATTCAATATGACAACGGCGTTGACTATGAAAATTGCTGTAACAAGCATGGTGACCAGGTTGGCCCCCCACCAGGAATCGTGGAGCATTACCCGGAACCATCCCTTGAGTTTGTTTACTTCTTCACTGGTTACGTTTTTGAGTTCCCCCAGAATAGCTTTATTACTACTACCGAGTTGATACTTAGCCGAAACACCGAAACCCTTGGCCAGTATCCAGTCCGAATACCACAGGCTGTTGATGGCACCGGCGCCCGCGAAGGCCATGGCCGGCAGAATTTCTACCAGGGGATTCCTGGAGATTTTAAAGCCTGTTACAGCCCACTCGGGAGTAACGGTAGGGATCTTAAAGGTAAAGCCCTGAAGGATAAAATCCAGTCCCGGCCAGATCTTAATAAAAACAACGAAAGTCGTTAGGGTTAATAATGCCACACTAACCATCATAGCTTTTTCAAGAACTGAGTATTTTCCACTCCAGCTTAAGGCCACAAAGGAAACCATGATCAAAATTGACCATAAATAAGGCGGCAAAAAAGGCAGTAAGTTGCTGGTAACAATGCCGATCATGGCTACCAGCCCGCCTATATGCACGGCCCCCAGGTAAAGTCCGATAAAAAGGATGAGCCAGTTCAGCCATTTGCGAGGGCCGGGTAGCAGTTCAAAGCCTTCACGGATAGAGGTCCCGGTATAAATGGACCACCTGCCTATTTCCACGGTCATAAACCACTTGAGAAATATGGCCAGTAGCGGCATCCAT
The DNA here is from genome assembly GCF_009735625.1 of Moorella glycerini. Classification (NCBI taxonomy): domain Bacteria; kingdom Bacillati; phylum Bacillota; class Clostridia; order Neomoorellales; family Neomoorellaceae; genus Neomoorella; species Neomoorella glycerini. Next base: position 3,385,838 of record NZ_CP046244.1, read on the forward strand.
AAGGTAACAATGCCAAATATTGCTCCTACCCGCGGGTTAAGGGTCAATTCGCCGCCGCCAATGGCCATGCCGGCCCAGACTATGCCGGGACCGAGCATACGGACGAGTTCCCACCCTTTGGGAGCTTCCGGAATTGAATACCTGGGTTCAGACATAAACTTTTTCCACCTCCATTAAAATCGATTTTTAAAGCAATGACTATAGTATGAGGGGTGCTTTTTTGTGGCTCCTCGCTACATCAAGTGGGTAAACCAAAATCCAGGTTACCAGCAATAAGATAAGAGATGGTAATAAAGTTAGCCTTATTACGATAGCCACGAGCCTTTGCTTTTCCAGCTTGCAATAGACTGTTGGTACCCTCCAGGAGGCCGTTAGAAATACGGCTGTTAAACCAACTTAGCACTCCTTCCCAGTGGCGTTTAATCGTTTTAGCAGCCTCAATCATCGGTTGCAGGCGGCAATGGGTCGCCCAGAAATACCACCGCTTGAGATGGGCTTCGCCACTCTTCCGATCAGGCTGGTTAAAAAGATCCTGGAAGGCCAGCTTGATGCGATAGGCTCGCCCGGTTTTTAGATGGCAACGGCTAAGGGCCTCTATGCTTGCTTTTTGTTTACTGGTCAGATTGGCAGGGTTCTTAAGCCATTGATAACGGGTCTTCTTTAAAAGGTCTGTCTCCCGGCTCTCCTGGCGTCGTACTTCATCAAGGGCCTGATTGACTATTTGCATGAGGTGATAACGGTCTAAAACTATGGTGGCATGGGAAAGGTGCTCCTTAAGGCCGGCAATAAATGCCGGTGAAAGGTCGCAGCACACTTCCTTAATGGCTTCTGGATTACCGTTATGCTGGATAAAATCTTCTACAAAAGCGGCAATGGTATCCTTAGCTCTGCCCGGGGTGGCAAACAGTAATGCGCCCTTATCTAAATCCACAAACAGGGTGATATAATCGTGTCCTTTCCGGGCGGAGGTTTCATCGATACCGATGCGGGTTACACCACTAAAGTCGGCCTTGGCTCTGCCGGCCACCACGTAATGTTTTACTACCCGCCACAGCCGGGTATCGTGTTCGTTTAATAATCTGGCTACGGCAGCCATAGGCATATCTTTGGCCAGGCGCATGAGCTGGGCTTCAAACAAGAGGGTAAACCCGCCCTCCCCTTGAGCCCAGGGTACCTCAACTCGCCTGACCCCGCAGCCGTGTTTACACTCTACCCGGGGTACACGGGCGATGATGAAGGCTTGATATTGAAAGAAGTCCAGATGGCGCCAAACCTGCTTCTCCGTATCATAGGCTTTGGCTCCAGGTTTGCCGCAGACTGGACAATTAAAGCTTGCACCGCGCTCAAAATCAACATGGATATCGAGGCACCCTTTTTGTTTTGAGAAAATAACTTCGGTAACCTTCCAGGGAGGGGTTAGACCCAGGGCATGGGCAAATAAGGCGTTTTGGTCGGGCAATGCTGGCCACTTCCTTTACCACCAGTATTGACCAGCATTTCTACACTATAAGGCGATATTCCTTCTTGTTGTCATTTATTTACATAAATGTTAGCAAGTCTTGTAGGCTAAAATTACCATTTATGGAATCTCAACATGCTAGAAATAATTTACTTCCTTTTCGATAATTGGTTTTACCCACACGAAATAGCGAGGAGCCTTTTTTGTTAATCCCGCCACCTCACTCCTTCCTCAAAATATCCTCTTGCAATATTCTATTATTTTCCCTGATAACCCACATAAGTGCCTGCCAGGCTCCTGGCTAATCAAAAATTACCGTTGTGCCTGTGGTATTAAAAAAGACCCGTTCTCCCAGCACCTCCTTAAGATAGTGACCTGCCGCCTCCCCGGTGCAGTGGGAGACGCCCACATGTTGTACATCCAGGGCCAGGAGCGCGGCAGCGGTCTTAAAAAGCCGGTCACCACCAGCCCCGATCAAATGCATTCCTCCAATTACCGCCCTTACCTCCCTTCGTTCAAGTACCTTAACGGCGCGCTGGATAATGTTTATAATGCCCGCATGGGCACACCCCGAGATGATTACCAGGCCCCGGGTAGTTGTGGCAACCAGGGCCAGTTCATCTTTAAAATCATCTTTAACCCACCGGTCATTATCAAAAATGAAAAATGGTTCATCTATCTTTTCAAAGTCGTTGGTGGCTTCGAAATCAGTAATGATATACAAGCCGGGTTGTATTTCGACAAGGGGTTCGTCAACCCGGATGATATTGAGCTCCTGCCTTTCAAGTTCCTCCGGGAGAAAATTGTTGCCGAGAAACTCAATACGCATACCTTCCTTCTGGTACTTGGGCCGGAAAAAATGATTGGAAACGAATAACCTGGGCGGCTTCACCTTCTCCAGGAGGTACCGTAACCCGCCGGTATGATCATAGTGGCTATGACTTAAAATCACCGCTCCCAAATGCCGGAGATCAATATTAAGTTGGGCAGCGTTATCAAGAAAACCCTTGCCCTGGCCGGTATCAAAAAGGATTGGCCCCCCGGTATCCGTTTCAATGTAAAACGAGAGGCCGTGCTCTGCTTTGAGGCCCTTATGACTCCCCTGATTATTTTCGATAATTGTAGTAATCTTAATCATTATCTATACACCTGCGTTTTCGTTGTATTGATTGTTTAAATCTATTTTAGTATTATTTAGATAGAGAGCTCAATGCACAAAATATCTGTTATTATAGTTCTCCTTTAAGGTTATTATTGTATGTTTTGCATAATATACAAAGATGCCAGAATGCCCTTCCGGGCATTCCACCGTGGAATGAAGGAGGCAAACAAATGATCCTTACCCATGAACTGGCGCAAAAGATTGTGGATGCCACTATGGAGCTTGTCAACCGGAATGTCAATATCATGAACGACCGCGGCTATATCATCGCCTCAGGCCATAAGCATCGCATCAACACCTTTCATAAAGGAGCCCTGGATGTCCTGGTAACCGGCCAGGCAGTAGACATATACCCCGAAAACCTGGAAAAATACCCCGGTGCCCTCCAGGGGGTAAACCTTCCCATAGTTTTTGAAGGCAAAACTGTTGGTGTTGTCGGCGTATACGGCAACCCGGACGAGGTCCGCGTCACCGCCTTGCTGGTAAAGATGGCTACCGAACTTTTACTGGAAAGGGAGATCATCCTGGAGCGTTTCTCCTCCCGCCAGAAGGCCAAGGAGCATTTGGTACTTAATCTAATTTCGCGAGAAACAACCTTAAACGCGGGAAGCCTGGCGTCCCTGGAGGAACAGGCCAGCTTGCTGGGCTACAACCTTTACCTCCCCCGTGTCGTAGTTACAGGTAGCATGGAAATCGCCAGAGGGAGTTCTCCGGGATACCATGACCTGGTACAAAATAAAATAAGGGAGAAAATTCTCTCCCTCATGGAAAAACCTCCTCTCGCCGGTGAACAGGATCTGGCCGTTATCCTGAATGATAACCTGGTATTCCTTAAGGCCTTACCATCCGGCCCTCAGTCTATGGGGGAGCTGGTCTCCTGGGGCCAGGACATGGTGCGCCTGATAGCTACTACCTATCCTCAGGTAAGGTTTAAACTGGCTGCCGGCAGTATCTTTAGTGAACCCTGTGATACCTTCTTCTCCTATCACCAGGCCAATTTTGCTCTCGGATTATGCCCCGAGGGGCATTTTGTAAGCATCTATAATCATGAGGTATTGCTGGCCTACCTGCTAAAAAATGTTGAAACGCCGGAAAATGAAAGAATCATGGAGTCTATAACTAACAAACTGGAGGGTTTAGCCGAAAGGAAATATAACATCATAAACACCATCCGTATCCTCTTGGAATGCAATTTGAACCTGGCGGAAACCGCCCGCTCCCTTTACATCCATCGCAATACCCTTCTTTTCCGGCTCAAAAAATTTAAGGAACTCACAGGCCTTGAACCCCATCGTAATTTTAATGACGCCTTGTTATGTAAAATAGCATTAACCTTTCTCAATAAAAAAAGCCCTTAAAAATGAGCCGTCATTCTATCTGCCGGCGGTAATCCCTGAGCCGGCTGGTAAAGTCAGTAGGCCCCATGCCAGTAAAAAAATTTCCCCTGGCGACTATTCCCCAGGGGATTAATATTGGGGGAAGCCAATTTAGCTTTTACCGGGGGTCAACACTAGCCGGTAGCCGCCGGCCACCTTTTCCACCTGGACCTGATAACCCCGGTTTTCTGCCAGCCGGGATACGTTTTCTCTGGAGGTTTCATTATCGGTTAAGACTTTCAGTGGCTGGCCGGGATTTTGCTCCATAGCCTTTTTCGTCTTTACTACCGGTATGGGGCAGGAAAGCCCGCGTACATCAACTTCCACCATAAAAACATCGCCTCCTTTTATCCTGAAATTACCTGGTGCAAATACCGCTCCAACTGCAGAGACTTTCCCTGAAAATGCCGGGCAACTGGTCAATGATTTCGGCAACACTGGTGGCAGGCGTCGGGTTTGCCCTCCGGCCTGCTGCCCGGTTTGCTTTGGCGCTGATGCTGGCCGCCTGGTCCGGATCCAGCCCGGCATAAGCAAAAGCAGTGACCATACCGGTGATGGTATCGCCTGTGCCGCCTATGCACTCCATTTGGGGAATATCCGGCTCTTTAATCTCATCAACGATAACTCCATCTTTTACTATATAATCGACAGCTCCTTTAACCAGGAGGCATTTGGCCGCACCCCCGTTAGCATAAGCGCGTTTAATTAGGTCGGGTACGCGGGCGAAGGCATCCTCGAACAGATGACGGCTGATATAAGCCGGGTGGACGGCTTCCGGGTCGGCCAGGAAAGCAATTTCACTGGGGTCCGGGGTGAAAATATCAAAGTGTGGCGCTACACCTGCCGCCTTGGCCGCGTACATGGAACCGGCATCGGCAATTAGCACCGCCCGGGGGTGGTATTTTTCTACTGCGGTATAGAGCTTTTGCATTAACGTAACGATGGGCAGACAATAATGGAGAGCTAAAACCCTGGGCGCCAGTTCCTCTATATGTTCTATCAGATACTGGTAAATCAACCTGCTTCCTTTCCCCGTGCCAATATCGCCTGCCAGCAGTACCCGCGGTGGTTCCAGCCCAAGGTAAGAGGTAGTGGCCAGAGCCGCGCTTACCATGGCCATTGTGCCCTGGGTACAGGGCAAGCTATAGCCGTCAACGCGCAGATTTTTCCCTTCTCTTTCCACCCGGCCAAAGGTCAGGGGCATGTCGGTTACCGGGACGGTCCCGGCAATGAGCATCACGTAGACGCTGCCTCCTTCCAAATTTCTAAAGCCTTTTCCAGGGCGCGGTCGAGCATCAGGGCGCACAAGGTACGGCCCTCGTCCCTCGGCCGGGGAGCTGCCTCCAGGTGGGTGCCCACCAGCCGGGTGTAAAGGTAGGGGATATCAGGACAGCCACCACCGGAAATATTAACTATCACGCCTGTCTTTCTATCGAAAACGAGTTTCATATTGCCCGCCTTGACCATAACGTGCCCGGTAAACCAGGTTACTTTTTCTACCTGCAGGAGTTCTATTTCACCTTTGAAGGGATAGATACCCATGTAGGACACCCTGCCGGTAAGGGCCCTGGCCACTGCCGTTTGCTCGACCAGGTCGATTTCCAGGGCCAGGTCGCAGCCTTTGCGCATACCGGGCGGGGGCGCTACCAGTTTGCAGTCGAAGCCGGCTTTTTTCAACACCTTTTCGGCGTGCATAGCCTCTTCCACCGTGGCGAAAATTATCAAACCCCTGGCATCAGCAGTTCCGGCCCGAGCTGCAACGGCTTTATTTTTCAGCCAGCTTAAAACCATTTGGCATTCCCCTGCTTATTACGTTAATCCAGAGTCTCCCGCATAAAGAAACCGACGCCGGCGGCGAAAACCAGACCTATTATTACGGCTGCGGGGCCGTAGGGCCCGGGGCCTTTAGGGCTGGAGGCAAGAAGGAAATTATGGGCGAAGGCGGCCCCCACCAGCATGCCCATGATGGCCACTCCAGCGTCGGTATCGCCTTCACCGGCGAGAACAGTTTGCCGTAAGGGACAGCCGCCCAGCAAGGTAGCGGTAAGTCCGGCCAGGGTCATTCCTAAAAAATTCCACAATTGATTTGTATGGGCCACGGGCTGGCCCGTAAAGCCGATATTAATTTTACCCAGGACAGCGTTAACCACCAGCGCACCCACAAAAAAGGCCGCAATACCGCTGAAAAGGTAGGTATCTTTTACCAGGAAAAGGTCGCGCCAGCCGCCGACAAAACACATCCTGGTTCTCTGGGCTAAAAAGCCGATAAGTAAGCCTGCCGCCAGGGAAACTCCCACCAGGGCATGGGCAGCGCCGGGGCCTTCCTTGCTGAAGAAAATAAATGAGGGCCTGGCAATAGCAAGGAGGAGCAACCCCAGCATGAAGAGCGGCATCAACCAGCCGGCCGCTGTATAGGTAGATTGCCAGCGGCCCAGGTTGAAACCTCGCTTGAGAAAATAAATACCCATCAAAGCACCTGCCACTACCCCCGCCAAGCCGGCGACAGCGTTCAAATCACCGCCGGCAAGGCGCAATACAGCCCTTACCGGGCATCCTAAAAACACCAGGGCACCGATCATGAAAAAGGCGCCCAAAAAGAACCGTACCAGGGGTGCCGAGCCACCGCGGGCCCGGAATTCACCGCAAACAAGGGCGGACAGGAAGGCTCCTAAACCGATCCCCATAATTTCCGGCCGTAAATACTGGACTATCGCTGCCCGGTGCAGACCCAGGGCGCCGGTAATGTCCCGGTAGAAACAGGCGATACAAATGCCCATATTGGCGGGATTGCCAAGGTAGGTCATAAAGGCTGCCAGGGCCCCGCCAACCAAACCTGCTATAATCATGAAGTTTTTGGAGGAAAAAGACCTGTTCATTTATTTAAACACCTCCGGTTATGAAATTAAGAGGGATATAAATGGTTAAAGGATTTGTTCCACCCCCTTTGCGTCCTCTTTTGGTCGGGATATTGGTCACCTGTTTATAACATTCTATCCGTCGGAAGGATATTCCTTCATGTTTTATATGACTTTTTGTTATACTTATGAAAAAACAAGTCCCCTAAAATAAAAAATGGTTCAGAAGCCTTTTTAGCAAACGCTAAAGGGTTTCTGAACGGCATCGCCGGCCAGCAGGGCTACGGCCTCCCCTATTTAAAGAAAACTCTCCAAGGTTTCTAACCGTATAAAAAAATCCTCCTGGTAGTTTGGCGACTACTCATACCTCGCCTTGAACCCAGAGGCCAGGTAATAATCAAGACCCTCGTCAATCTCTATTTCCGTTAGCCCGGTAGCTACCAGCATGCCCAGCATTTCGTTGCCCGGCGGGATCTGGTCCCCGGCCACAACGCCCCCCAGGGATCTATGCAAATTATTTATGGTTTCCCGCGCTGCCGTATGGCAGATAATAACCCGGCCGCCCGGTTTCACCACCCGGGCCATCTCTTTTAGGGCCTTAAGTTTATGGGGAAAATGGGGGAAAGCCGAGTTGCAGATGACCTCGTCGAAAGTAGCATCCGGATAGGGTATGGAAACTACGTCGGTGCAAATGAACTCCACATTAGCGGGAAACCCTTTACTTCGCGCCCGTTCCAGCATGGCCTCGGCTATATCCAGGGCCACTATCCGGCCGGCGGGTCCCACGGCGGCCAGTAAATAGGGAATTAATATCCCCGTACCGCAACCCACATCTAGCACCGTGCTGCCGGGAGCAATGTTTAATTTTTTAATAATATTTTCCAGTTTGGCTTTTTCTTCCTGCGTACACAGGTTGTCCCAAATATCAGCCTTGCTGTTAAAATACTCGCGGTGGGTAAGCATATAACTCCCTCCTGCGCTCGCATATTGTTTAACCTGCAATCACTCATTTTCTTGCCACTGTTTTACCTTGCGTTTCGGGGAGAAAATTGTTGCCAGGACAAAAATAACGGCCGAAGTAAGAACGATTGCCGCCCCGCTGGGAACATCCAGGATATAAGAAACACCAAGCCCGGCCCAGCAGGAAAGGACGCCAAAAAGCACCGCCAGGAAAAACATGCCTTTCAAGCTGTAGGTGAGCTGGTAAGCAGCGGCTGCCGGATTTAAAATCAGGTTAAAAATTAACAGGCCGCCGATGCTGCGCAGGGAAGCGGTTACAGTAGCGCCGGTAAGAAAAAGGATACTGTAAAAGATCTCGTGGGCAGGTATGCCTACCGCCCGGGCCATTTCCCGGTGAAAGATAACCGCCTGGATCTCTTTAAAAAACATGACTACCAGCCCGGTAACTATGATCGTCACGACGGCCAGGAGCCAGAGATCGGTTGTCGTAACCGTCAGGATACTACCCCACAGGAGTTCTAAGGCCTGGGTTTTGGGACCTGGGAGCAGGCCCATAAAAAGGAAAGCCAGGCCCATGGTGATGGAGAATATAATGCCGATGGGCGTATCGAGGTTAAATTCGCCCCGGTCGGCCAGGGGCCCGATGGCAGCCGCCCCGGCCAGGCTGAAGAGTGTGGCTCCCAGCAAGGGATCAAATCCCAGCCAGGTAGCAAAGAGGGCCCCGGCAAAGGCGGCATGGGCAAGGGAAACCCCAATAAAGGAAAGGTGCATAGTAACGACAAAAACACCGATCAGGGAGCAGCCTATACCGGCCAGCAGGCCGGCCAGCAAGGCCTCCTGCATAAACTTGTAGCTTAAAATAGACATTTCCTACTTCTTCCTAAAATTAAATTGAAACACTCATGTCGACAAACGGCACTAATAGAGGATGAAAATGGCAGTTGCTATTTTCAAGCAAGTTAAAATAGCTGCTCCAACACCCTGTCCTGGAGTAGCTCTTCCGGGTTTCCTGTTTTCCAGATACGCCCTTTTTTCATGAGCACCAGGCGGTCGCACAATCCAGTCAACCCCGCCAGGGAATGGGTAACCATTAAAGTAGTTAACTTGCGTTCCTTGTGAATCCGTTGTACCAGCTGTAATATTTGCTGCTGCGCCCGCCGGTCCAGGGAAGCGGTGGGTTCATCCAGCAGGAGAATTGACGGTTCCTGGGCCAGGGCGCGGGCGATGGCTACCCGCTGCTGTTCGCCGCCGGAAAGATGGCCGATGGGACGCCCGGACAAAGCCGTCATACCTACCAGCTCCAGCATGCGGTCTACTACCTGCCAATCGCCGGGTCCCGGCCGGCGGAAAAAGCCCAGTCGGCCGTAACGCCCCATCATGACTACTTCCCTGGCCGTTACCGGCATGCGGGGATCAATAACCGGCAACTGAGGAACGTAGCCAATTCTACTGCGGAGGTCCGCCGGGCAGCCACGCGCCAGGTTATGGCCCAGGACCCACACCTCTCCCTGGAGCAAATGTCCCAGGCCATTGACCAGGGTTAGCAGTGTCGTTTTCCCGGCCCCGTTGGGACCAATGATCCCTATTATTTCCCCTGCTTTAATCTCCAGCGACACGCCGCGCAGCGCTACATCTTCACGATAGGATACTACTGCATTTTTAATTTTAATAACTACTGGTACCATTGCTTTTCTTCCCTAGTGGGGGATGGACGCCAGCAGCAATTCGACGTTTTTTTGTACAGCTTGGTCCCATTTGTCTGTTCCCGGAAGGCCGCCGGGAAAGTTGGAAATAGTAACCCTGGGTATTCCCAGTTCCCTGGCAATGCCGGCCCCGGCATCCGGCCCGCTCTGGAGATTGTCAATTATCAATTTTACTCCTGCCTGCCGGCCCTTATCTACCAGCTCTTTTACCCGCTGTGGCGTAAGTTCTTCCGGACGGCCATAAGTAGCTACCACCTGAAAACCGGCCCAGCGCACAAAGCCCTCTTGCTGGTCGGAACAAAGAACTTTCAACTTTCCCGCACCCGCTGCCTGCAGGCGGGCCCGCATTTCTTTTTCCACCTTGGCTGCCTGATCCATTGCTTCCCGGGCATTGGCCTTATAGTAATCTTTATTAGCCTGGTCTTTCTCAGCGAGTATATCGGCTACGGTCTGGAGGGCCTGCTGCCATACCGGCGGTGCCATCCAGTTACCCTTTACGGCTACCGGAACCACTTCTAACTGGGGATTTTTGGCGGAGGCCACTAATTCTTTGGTAAAAAGTTTGCCCTGCCAGTCATGCATCAGGAAAACCCGGGCCTGGCTAAGCACTGCTACATCGGAAGGCTTGATGTCGAAGTGTCCGGGGCAGGAGGCCGGCGGGATAATATTCTTTACTTCCACCCTGTCCTTACCTACTTCCTGCACAGCAGTCATCCAAAGAGAGGTGCCGGTTACTACCTTGAGCTTATTACTCGTTTGCCGGGAATTACAACCAGTAGCAACAAATAGCAAAAGGAATAGCAAAACGATATTGACCAGGAAACGACTCATGGTTCTTGAGGAAAACATAATATCTACCTCCCAAAATTTCGAAATGCAGTTCTGGCCCGGAGCCTATTCCTGGCAAACAAAAAACCATGGAAGCAGCTCCGCGCCGGCGAAGAACCTCCATGGTTCTCTTTTTTACCCTGGCTCCCTGCCAGGTAATTTAGCCACAAATTATATTCGTCACTGGTTTAAAAATTCCTTTTCGGTCAGCACTAGGATATCTTGCAACAACACCTTATTAGCGTCGTTATCTTCAATTTATAAGATTGGCCTCTTTTTCCTCCTCTCGGGTCAGGGTAAGGCCGTCCCCGGCCAGGATGCGGCAGAAAACATCCACTATTTCCGGATCAAACTGGCTGCCGGCGCAGCGCCGCAATTCCTTCACGGCAAATATTTTAATGATAATGTCGCCAAACAGAGCACCCATCCAAACCGCCAGTATACCGGTGCCTTCAATCCTTTAAGATTTCATAGATTTCCTCAAGGTGGGAGGCAACCCGTTGGAAAGTCGCTAAAACCGCCGGGTCAAAATGCTCTGGCCGGACCCGCCCGTCGCCGATAATGATTATCTGGCAGGCTTCTTCGTGGGAAAAGGCCGGCTTATAACTGCGCTTATTTCTCAAGGCGTCATAAATGTCAGCCAGGGCGACAATCCTCCCCGCCAGGGAAATCTCTTCACCCTTTAGCCCCGCGGGATAGCCGCTGCCGTCCCATTTCTCATGGTGATGCAGGGCCACCTCCCGGGCCATTTTTAAGTGCAAGGCATCGCCAAGGATCCTGGCGCCATAGATCGTATGCTGCTGCATTATTCGCCATTCAGCAGGTGTTAACCGGTCGGGTTTTCGTAAAATGTCCGGATGGATGTGAACCTTCCCTACATCATGCATCTGGGCTGCCAGGGCAATCTCCCGGCAAAAGTTTTCCGCACAGCCAAGGTCCCGGGCCAATTCCCGGGCAAAAATCCCCACCCTGGTGATGTGATTGCCGGTGTCTTCGTCGTTGGCCTCGGCGGCCCGGGCCAGGGCTTTAATGGTATAATGAAAGGCTTCTTCCTTTTCCCTTATTTGCCCGCCTACCAGTTGCAAAAACTGGCTGTAGGTAAGGAGGTTGCGCAGGACGTCCAGTTCATAGGCCGTCACCCCGGCGGGATAGTTAAAGGCCACTACCAGGAAGGGATGATGATAATAGCCGGCGTAATTGTACCAGGGACCAGGGCCAGCCGGCAAACTGGTCTTCACAAAAGTGAAGACGGCTTCTCCCTTCTCGTCCTCCCGGTTGCCAAAAACGCCTTCCCTTCCTGCCCGGAGGAGGAGCTCCCCGGCGGGAGAATCTTCGGGCAGAGCGAAAGCCACGGCCTCACTATGGATAGTGCCGCCCTGACGGCGATAAAGCCACCCCTCCCAGCTCTCCGGCCCGCTCACCGTGGCTACCAGAACTGCCTCCGGCGCCCTTTCCTTTAAGCCAAGCAATTGCTGTAATAATTCCTTCCTGGCTGTTTCCAGTTTAAACTGGAGGGGATCAAAACTCCCGAGGAGGCCTTCCACATGGCGGGTTATATAGTTGATATGCTGGTGAGCATAGCGGAGCTGGTCGTTTAAATGCTTGACCCGTAATAATGACCGCACGCGGGTCGTCAGTTCTAACTCATTGAAAGGTTTGCTCAAAAAGTCGTCGGCCCCGGCATTCAGGCCCCGCACCCGGTCTTCTAGCTGATCCAGGGCGGTGACCATGATAACGGGTATAAAGCGCGTGGTCTCATCATCCTTTAGCATCCGGCAAATGGTGAACCCGTCCAGACGGGGCATCATCACATCCAGGAGTATCAGGTCGGGGTTTTCCCGGGCGACCTTGGCCAGGGCGCCCTCGCCGTCCTTTGCCGTTAAAACTTCATACCCCAACGGCGCCAGCATGGCCTCCATTAAGACCAGGTTCATCTCTTCGTCGTCAACGACCAGGATTTTGGGCCTCTTCTCCACCCGCTTTTTCTCCTCCCAGAAAGCTGGTTAAAGCCTGTAAGATAGCGTCAATATCAATCGGTTTGGTCAGGTAGGCATTACCCCCGGCGGCCCGGAAAAACTCCTTCTCCCTTTCATAGGCATAAGAACTGACGGCAATAACAGGAATATCCCGGGTCAAGGGATCATTTTTCAGGATTTTAGTGGCGCTGATGCCGTCCAGGCGGGGCAACTGAATATCCATGAGGATCAAGTGTGGGCGCCGCTCGCGCGCCAGGCGGACACCTTCTTCTCCATTGGCCGCTTCTAAAACCTCATACCCGTTAATAGCCAGAATGTCTCGCAGCAAAACGCGGTTGGCTTCATTATCTTCTACTACCAAGATTTGCGCCGCCATAATGTTTGCACCTCCATTAGCGGCATGATCCCTGACAGGTGTTATCTTTGCTCCCCCGTTTCCGCTTGCACCGGCAGGGTAAAATAGAAGGTGCTGCCTTTACCAAGGCCGGCGCTTTCCACCCATACTCTGCCCCCATGCAGTTCAACCAGGCGGCGGACCAAGGCCAGCCCCAACCCTGTCCCTTCGTACTGCCGGGTATAACTGCCATCGCCCTGGACGAAAGCCTCGAAAATCCTCTCCTGGTCTTCCGGCGCGATGCCGATGCCCGTATCGGCGACGCTCACTTGTACCTGATCACCGCCCAGGAGCCGGGCCTGGATGGTAATCTTGCCGCCGTCGGGGGTAAATTTGACGGCATTGCTCAGGAGGTTATAAACAATCTGCTTGACTTTACGCTCGTCGGCGGTAAGTTCCGGTATGTCCGGGTCGACCTGTAAAGTAATCTCCAGCCGGTGCCGCGCCGCCTTCTCTTTCACCATAATCAAGCTGTTCTGCAGCAATTTTTGCAGGGAGAAGGTAGACAGGTCTAATTCCAGTTTGCCGGCTTCGATCTTTGACAGGTCAAGGACGTCGTTGATCAAGCTTAACAGATGCTGGCCGCTGGTTAAAATGTAATCGATATACTTGCTTTGTTTTTCAGTTAAGGTCCCATAGTATTGCTTCTGCAATACCTGGGCAAAGCCGATAATGGCGTTCAGGGGCGTGCGCAATTCATGGCTCATATTGGCCAGGAACTCGGATTTCATCTGGGAGGCGGCAACAAGTTCCCGCACGGCCTGCTGGAGCTTCTTTTCTCTATCAATTAAATCGAGGTTTTGCCTTTCTATTTGCCGTGTCTTGATAAAAAGCATCCACCCCAGCACGCCAATTACAATCAGGAATACTACCGTTGCAACCAGAGTATGGACGGCAAGGCGTTGATGCATGGACTGCATGGCCTGCACCTGTTGCTCCCGGTAACCCTGAATAATCCTTTCTAATTCATCAAAATCATCCCGCAGGGCGTCCATCACTTTTTTGCTCCCGGCAAAATCGACTGCCGCAGCCAGCGATTTTACTGTTGCTTCCGGAGCCATTCCCTGCCGTTGGGCAATGGCCGGTTCAACAATCAGGGTAATCCAGCTACTAATTTCGTAATTAATTTTGTCAAGGGAGGCCAGGAAACCGCTATCCCCGGCCATGAGCTCTTTTAATTTACTGAAGCAATCCTTAATTTCCTGCCGGGCTTCATAATAAGGCTCAAGATACCTGCGGTCGCCGGTTAGGAGGTAGCCCCGTACACCGGTTTCCATGTCCACGACCAGCTTTTCAAGGCTTTTCAGATCGTAGAGGACCGCGTAACCTTCCCGGCCCACCAGGTAATACTTCCCGGCCAGTTCATTTAGCTGTTTATGTAGCCAGACAGTCTGGGCTATGACGCCGATGATTAAAAGTATTAGAATAATAATCAGCAACCGTGAATTAAAGTACTTTTTCATTGCCGGAACAACCACCTCTTACCCTTTCGTTCGGCATGAATAAGCTCTTGCATCCGTATCAAGTAGTTCTTTACCATCAGCGTCTACTCTGACACTGTAATTATATGAACACCTTTTCTTATCGTCAAGAAAATTTTTCCCTTCTTAACTTATTTATCCTTTCATTCGATTGCTTAACACCCATGCCTGGAAGGTGCAAACAATCAGGAAGCCATTATGCTTTCTTTTGGTGTTTCGCTTTTTTACTCTTCGATAAAAACCGAAGTTGTTGTGTCTAAGTCAACCATTGACCAGAAAAAATAAGGACAGCGATTTAGCTGTCCCCATCGGTCTTATTTTTATATTCTCTTACTCTTCCTGCTGAATATTATCATTGTCTACGCTGTGACGTCCCTCTTCCAACCGTCCTTTTTCACCGTCCCTGCCATTATCCCGGGCCAGCACTTGGCCGTTGCCGGCATCCACCTTTACATCTACTATACCGCCGGCAGTCTGGACTTCTACGCTGTAGACCAGGTTGCCATTTTCGTTGTCCAGGGAAACTTTTTTCACCGTTCCCGGCACTGCCTTCAAGGCGGCATCCTTGGCGGCGTCAGCGGTAATCTTAGCTTTAGCCTGCAGGGCCTGGCTTTCGGCGGCTTCGCCCTGTTTTTCATTAGCGTCGTTAACTTCGGTATCGGTGTCATTTTGCGGGTTGGCTACTTTGATGCTGGCGTTGTATGCCGGCTGCTGGTTGTCTGGCGTCTGCTGGTGGCCGGTTGCCGGCGCTGTACTGACTGGGGAGGCACTCTGGACTACGGCCGGGAGGGGAGTAATAGCCGCTTTTGCGGGCTGGTTGTAAAATACGCCCATACCTGCGACCGCGCCCAGCAACATCACTCCTGTCGTTAGCGAGGCAAGCAATTTTTTGTTCATTTTTACCTTTCCCCTTTCTGCAATTTAGTTTATCGGGTACCCGATGCTTATAAAATAAGCCCTTGAAATTAAAGGGCCATTAAGGGACGATTAGACTTTTTTAATAGGTGGCCGGCTTGGCTTAAGGCAGCATCAGGGCCAGGCGTTTCGCCCAGGGCATTACATAGGGCCATAAATTTTCCACTATTATGCTTGCCCCTACACCAACTACAGCGCCGCCAAGCACGTCGAGGGGATAATGGACGCCGACATAAACCCTGGCCAGCATTAACAAAAAACTCAAAGCCATCATACCATAATGTACCTTTTTAGCCCGCATGCTCCAGGTTAGCCCCCAGGCGCCGGCCGCGTGGTCGCTGGGAAAAGAGGCATCCTGGCTGGGAGGAATCAATAGCTTGACCTTATGATGCATAAAAGGACGGGGCCGGTAATAGCAGGCATTGATGAGGACATTAAAGCCCAGCGCCAGGGCGGCTGCTGTCATGGCTCTGAGAACCGTAAGCCGCTCCTCCACCAAATTTTCTCCCCGGCTGCCAAACCATAAGTAAAGTAAGGGTAATAATAAAACAAAGGGACCATAAAGGGCCAGATAACGCATTACCAGATCAATACTATGCCACTGCCCGGCTAAATTATTTATAGCCACAAAGAGACGCCAATCCATTTTAAAATCCCCCTTTTAACCTTTTCCTCCTGTTATTTTTGATAGTCCCCTGGCTGAAATCAGAAAAAATAGGGCGCGGAAATTGTCTCTTCACACAGCCGGTAACCGCACCTTAAAGGTTGTCCCCTGCCCCACCGTGCTTTCTACCTCAATTTTGCCACCATGGGCCCGAGCAATCCACTCGCAAATAGACAGCCCCAGGCCAAAACCGCCTTCCGACCGGGAACGTGCTTTATCGACCCGGTAAAAACGCTCAAAGATATGGGGCAGGTGCTCCGGGGGGATACCGGCTCCCGTATCTTGCACCTTTAGCAGGGCTTGCCTTCCCCGCCGTTCCAGGCTGACGACCACCTCACCTGCCGGCGTGTATTTAATGGCATTATCCACCAGGTTGGCCAGGAGCTGGGTCAGGCGCGTCTGGTCACCGCGAACGACCACGTTTTCCTTTATTATCTTTTTCAGCCGCAAACCCTTTGCCGCCGCTATCCCCTGCCATTCGGCCGTGACGCCTTCCACCAGTTCACCCAAATCCAGGGGTTCCATCTCCAACTGTTCCATCCTGTCGTCACTCCGGGCCAGGAGCAATAACTTGGCGACCAGGTTACCCATCCACGCCGCCTGGTCGCGGATGATTGCCAGGGCCTGGCGGTATTCTTCCGGCGAATGTTGCCGGTTTAAAACCGCCTCGGCCTGGCTGCGGATGACGGCCAGGGGGGTGCGGAGTTCATGGGAGGCGTCGGCGGTAAACTGCCGCTGGCGCTGGAAGGCCCGGTCCAAGCGATCCAGCATCTCGTCCAGGGTGGCCACCAGGTGACCCACCTCGTCGTTACCGTGGGGCAGGTCCAGGCGCCTGCTGAGGTCAGTAGCGCTGATCTGGCGCGCTTTGGCGGCAATTCTATCAATAGGCTTTAGCGCCCGCCGGGCCAGGAAAATACCACCGCCGGCCGCTACCACCAGGGTTAAAGGTATGGCGATGAGGATGAATAATAGCAGCTTGTTCAGGGGAGCCTCGGCTTCTTCTTCGGAGCGTGCCACCGCGAGCCAGGCGAGTTGTTGGCCCTGCTCCTTAACAGGTACCAGAAGTACCCGCCATTCGTTTCCTTGAGCCTCTACTGTTCGCGGTTGATTGACGGGAAAACTCTTTACCTGTAAACGGGTAAGCGGGTTCGCCGGCATGTTTGTACTGAGGATTTTGCCCCCGGCGTCGTAAAGGCCGATATATGTTCCCGGTAAAAGGGGTAATGTCGGGTCCAAGCGGAGCTGGCCGTTTTCAGCATCCAGGCTGCTTGAAACCTGCTCCCCCTGGGACATTAGCACGGCGTCCAATTCCCGTTGCAGGCTTAAGGACATATTGAAATAGATAAAGGCGCTGAAACCGGCTAATATCAAGGAAAGCAAGAAGACATACCAGGCCGTCAACCGCCAGCGCAAGGGAATGTCGCGGAGCCGGGTTAAAAATTGTTGCTGCAAGTCAAGGCCTCCCATACCGGGTTTTGCGCAGGTTGTTTCAGCTTGCGCCGGGCTCTCGCAGGCAATAGCCGCTGCCGCGAATGGTATAGAGTAACTTGGGTTCAAAATTATCGTCGATTTTCCGCCGCAGGTAGCGGATATAGACGTCGACAATATTGGACATGCCGCTGAAGTCGTAATCCCAGACGTGTTCGGCTATCTGGGTCCGGGTCAACACCCGGTTGGGATTGCGCATCAAGTACTCCAGCAGGGCGTATTCTTTATTGGTCAGTCTAATTTCCCGGCTCCCCCGGCGCACTTGATGGGAAACCGTATCCATGACCAGGTCCCCGACCTGGAGGATAGTGCTCTTATTCTCGCTTTCCCGGCGCAGTAAAGCCCGGACACGGGCCAGGAGCTCGTCCAGGGCAAAGGGTTTGGTGAGGTAATCGTCGGCCCCAGCGTCCAGCCCCTTTACCTTGTCGGCCACCGTATCCCGGGCTGTAAGCATGAGGACGGGAGCGTTGATGCGCTCATTTCTCAGGCGCCGGATAACTTCCATCCCGTCCAGCCGGGGCAGCATCAGATCCAGGATTATCAAGTCGTAGATGACCGTTTCCGCAAAGGCGACCCCCTCCTCGCCGTCATAGGCAATATCGACAGCATACCCTTCTTCTTGCAAACAGCGGGCCAGGGTACGGGCCAGGAAAGTTTCATCCTCGACGACCAGGATACGCATGATACGTGCCTCCTTGCAGCTCCTGCCATTTATTACTTATTGTAAAGCATAAACATTAAAATAAGATGAAAAACCCGGCCTTCTTGTCGGCCGGGTAGGTCCGCACGGTAATAGCTAAGCTAATCGGCTCTGCGGGGAGGCTAAATGTCGGGCAAAAACCGCCTTACTGTCGCCAGTACCAGCTCGACATCTATAGGTTTGCTCAGGTAATAATCGCCTCCATTTGCCAGGAAAAGCCTTTTTTCTTTTTCATCATAATATGAACTGACGGCAACGACCGGGATATCCCTCGTCCTGGCGTCTTGTTTTAAAATTTTAGTTGCCGTTATGCCATCCATGCCGGGGAGCTCCACATCCATAAAAATTAATTGCGGTTTATGCTTTTGCGCCAGCCGGACCCCTTCTTCACCGGTGCCGGCTTCTAAAATCTTATTGCCGGTCAGCGTCAGGATGTCTTTCATCAGCACCCTGTTAGCCTCGTTATCTTCAACCAGTAAGATTAGCATCTTTTTCCTCCTTGGTGTTCTGGGTAAGGCCTTCCCCGGCTATGACGCGCGGGAATCGTCCACTATTTCCTGGATTGGCTGTCGGCGTCGCGCTGCAATTCCCTGACGGCTTCAGCCAGGACCAGGTCCGGACGCTAAAACCCTTTCGCTGGTCATGGCATCAAATCTAGACCTATACCTTTTCCCATTTTATTAAGCGCTATGCATTATATGCCTAGCGTTGTATAGCCACATTATGCTCTTAAAAGCTCTAACAACTCGTTTATGCGTTTAGCATCCGGGGGCGCGCGTAGTAGGGATTTCAAAAGGCGGACGGAATTGCAGATGGCGTTGCAGGTTTGTCTTTTGAGGCTGGCAGTTAAGATGAGATTATGGAGGCGGGAGGGATTGCTTTTTACAACAAATAGATTTAATATCATTCTTTGGTATATATGGTATAAATACCCCCCCCCCCCCGTTTTGGCATTTATTGGCAACAACAATTTGTTCTTTCATTTTTCTCGCCTTCTTTATTTTGATTTATTAATTTCTTAATTTCTCTATTCGACAAAAGGAATTTTTCTCCTCCTTTGCCAACTAATCTTTGCTCCAGATTGCGTTATTTTCTAAATTATGGCAGAAACATTTATAAACAAAAGCACCAAAAACAAAGGCACCAACAAAAAAACGGCTACAGGACTTCCTGCCTGTAGCCTACCGCTTGGTCGGTGAGGTGTAGATACCCCGGCCATCGCCAGTGTCATGCTGTAATCATTTCCAGGAAAGCATCGATCCGCGTCTTTAGCTGGGCCGCGTCTTCCTCACTGTAGTCGCTCTCCAGGCGCAGTACCGGCAGCCCCGCCTCCTGGAGGGCTTTTTCCACCAGCCGACCCTCGACGCTGAAGGGCTGGCAGAACTGCAAAGAGAAATAGATCACCCCGTCGGCTTTGGCCTCCCGTGCCAGGCGCAGAATGTCTTCCACCCGTTCTTTGTTGGGGGTGAAGCAGGCGCAATTGATGGCCATCAGTCGCCGGGCGAGATTTTTGAGGTGCTCGTCTACCGACCGACCGTCTTCAGCCACCTGGCCGGCAAAATACCGAGTGCCGGTGCAGGTCTCTTCGCCGACGATTACCGCCCCGGCCGTCTCGACCAGGTGATGCAACTTCCAGTAAGGCAAGGCCATGGGCGTACCCGTGACCAGGAGGCGCGGCGTCCCTTTCCAGGCCACGCCCTCTCCCCTGGCGATGCGTTCTTCCAGTTCGTCACAAAGGCTGTTGACCTGGCTCGTAAAGCGTTCCGGGTCATCAAAGAAAGCGAGCTGGGAAATCAGTAGGGCGTCTTTGCCGCTGATGGGAGCCGGGTCGGCCTGGCGGGCCCGGTACAGGCGCGCCAGTGCCGTCCGGCGGGCATTGGCCCTCTTAATTCCTGCCGCCAATTTTTCTGCCATGATGGCCTGGCCGGATCGCCGCTCGATCTCTTCCTTAAGGCGGTTAATCTCTCCTTCCCAGAGGGTTAGATCGGCCTCAGTTTTCTTCTGGGGCAACTCCATGACGTAAGTCGGCACGTATTCATTAAGTATTTCCCAGGTCTTCTTTTTGCCGTCACAAGTAGTCTCGCCGATGAGGAAGTCGACGGCCTGGAAGTAGGGACAGATCCGGTCCAATTTAAAGCCCATAAAGGACTTAATCAACGGGCACAGATTGCGAGGCAGTACCTGCTCACCGGTGGGCACGGTAAACTGGGCGCCGCCGCAAAGGCCGATGCTGATACCATCCACGGCGAAGATAAGTTCTTCGGGCACAAAGACGCAAAAGGTCCCGACCACCGGCCGCCCGGTCTTTTTTTGTTCCAGGATTTCCTTAATCCTGCCGCCATGGGCTTCGGCTAAGGCATTATCAAAATAGGCCATCCCTGCCGGCCGGTTTTCCTGCTGCAAAAACACCTCGCTGAAGGCTCCCGGCAGGCCCCCTAGAAAAACGTCGTGTTTTTCTAAATCCATGTCCAGGGCACGCCACATTTCCCGGTAAGCGTCGCTCAAGAGAATCCACCCCTTCTAAACATTAAATTGATAAACTATATGTTCTTGATGTACTTTAATTTTCCTTTATGTCTTATTTTCCATTTTGTTATACCAGCGTTGCCAAAACCACCGGCCGCAGGCGTTATTCGCTACAGGCATAAGCCCCTGAGTAGACGATATTTAATCAGGCAAAATCGAGTAGGAGGGGGCGGCTAGCCCCCGTCCTCTCACACCACCGGACATGCGGGTCCGCATCCGGCGGTTCACCAAGCTTGACGAAGATAAGAATAGCGCTCGGTTAAGCTCATCAGGCCCTGGGATTGCCAGTAGGCATTGCCCAGGGCTCTATTCATTGGCCCATGGGCCATCCGCCACAGCCCTTTGCGGGCATTGGCGAATTCATGCACTACCCATTCCGGCAATCCCAATGCGCGTAGTTCGCGGTACCTGGTCCGTACTCGCTTCCACTGCTTCCAGAGACACATGCGCAGCCTCCGCCGCGTCCAGCTTTCTAAGTTCTTAAAGATGCTGGGCGTGTCGGCCAGGGCGAAGTACCCTATCCAGCCGCCCAGGTAGGCGTTCAGGCGCTCTATGCGCTCGGCCATCTTTAAGGGTTTATTCCGGGCGGTTATCTCCCGGATTTTCGTTTTCACCCGGTCGATGGTCTGCGGCGCCAGGCGGATAAGGATTACTCCTGCCTTGTGTTTGTACATGCTGAACCCCAGAAATTTCAGCTTCCACGGCCGGTCTACCGCGCTCTTCTGCTCGTTGATCTTGAGCTTCAACCGCTCCTGCAGGAAGTTGCGGATACTGGCCATGACCCTTTCTCCTGCCCGTTTGCTTTTGACGTAGATGTTGCAGTCATCGGCGTAACGGACGAACTTGTGGCCCCTCTTTTCCAGTTCTTTGTCCAGGTCGTCCAGGAGTATGTTGGCCAATAACGGGCTTAAGGGTCCGCCCTGGGGCGTTCCTTCTGCCGTCTCCATGACCACTCCGTTTACCATGACGCCTGCCTGGAGATAGCGGCGGATAAGGGTAAGTACCCTCTTATCTGCCACTTTCCGGGCCACCCGGGCCATGAGGATGTCGTGGTTTACCCGGTCGAAGTATTTCTCGATGTCCAGGTCCACGGCCCATTCGTATCCTTCTTCTACGTATTGCCGCGCCTTCTTTACCGCATCATGGGCTTTCCTTCCGGGACGGAACCCGTAGCTGGCCTCTGAGAACTGCGGTTCGAAGATGGGCGTCAATACTTGCAGGAGGGCCTGCTGGATTAGGCGGTCCATTACGGTGGGTATCCCTAACATCCGTTTGCCTCCCCCGGGTTTCGGGATTTCGACCCGGCGCACGGGCTTCGGTCTGTAGGTTCCCGCGAGCAGTTCTTCCCGGATGCGCGGCCACTCGGCGCGTATTTGGTCCCGCAACCGTTCGGTCGGGATGCCGTCCACACCGGGCGCGCCTCCGTTCCGCTCTACCCGTTTCAGCGCGGCCAGCATGTTCTCCCTGGCCACCACCTGCTCCATCAGGCCGCTACCTTGGCCTCCGCGAGGTGACGTCCCGCTTTGTGCCGGAGAAGAACTCGGCCCTCCCGCGCTCCCCCGTGGCTTCACCACTTCTTCCCGCGGGCAGGCCCCTTGCGGGGTTTTCTGCTGTCTCTGTCCTTCTCGCGAACGCACCGGTTTCACCTCTGACTTGATGTTCGGGCCTTCCCCTGGAGTTCATGACCCCCAGGGTACTATGCCCTCTGCTGACTCCTGCCGGTTCAGCCGTACCTTCCGATACGGTTTACCAGCTCTCCCTGGCTTATCCGGCAGGCCTCCCCGGGTAAGAGCGTTAACCTTCGCCCCGTGCCCGCCCCATATACTCTACCGTCCCTTGGCAGCCTGGGATTTCGCTGTGTTCCGCCAGCTTATCCGAACGGTCTAGCCTCGTATGGGGTTCTTGTTCATCGGGCCGTGGCTTTGCCTCCGGCTTCCTTCGGATCCCACCTCGCGATGGACACCCTTGCCTTTGGCTAGCAGACTGGTGCTGCCTCGCCTGCAGTGGACTTTCACCACTAAGTTAACGCCCATGCCGGGCGCACAGAAAACCCGCCTCCTTCCCGGCAGGCGGGTATTCCTTCACAGGTGTCTTTGAGAGTCACGCTCCCCGGCGCACCAGCCGGAGTTTTTCACGTTGATCCTGGCGCCCGGCTGAGGATAAACGCAGGTTCGCCCATTTGCCGCAGCGGCTTCCCCAGCGGCCGACAATTTCCCCGCCAAGGTAAAGCTCGCTGATCTTACAGTTGTTGGTACAATCATTGCAGATGAAACTGCGTGGAGAGCAGTCAAAAAGGGAAATCGCCCTTGCCCCTCTGAAGGCAGTCGGGCTTTTTGTTTTTAACCATCTCTCCCGGGCCAATAAAGCCGCCCCGATGGCCCCCATGACACGATAATAAGGCGGCACAACTACTGGCAGCCCCAGTAAAGTTTCAAAAGCGGCTCGCATGCCTACATTGGCTGCCACGCCACCCTGAAAGAGAACTACCGGCCGGATTTCTTTCCCCCTGGCAACATTGGCCAGGTAGTTGCGGGCCAGGGCCAGGCACAGCCCGGCTATTAAATCTTCTTTGCTGTAACCCATTTGTTGCTTGCTGATAAGGTCCGATTCCGCAAAAACGCCACACCGCCCGGCTATACGGACTGGGTTCCTGGAACGCAGAGCCAGCTCACCGAACTTTTCAATGGGGACATTGAGGCGGGTGGCCTGGTGGTCCAGAAAAGAGCCGGTGCCCGCAGCACAGACACTATTCATATTGAAGCCACAGGACACACCGTCTTTCAGAAAAATAATTTTAGAATCCTGCCCGCCGATATCTATTACTGTCCGTACCTCAGGGTTTATCTCCCTGGCTGCTACGGCATGGGCGGTAATTTCATTCTTGACGGTATCGGCCCCGATCATCACTGCAGCCAGGTGGCGGCCCGACCCGGTGGTCCCGGCAGCTAACACTTCCAGGTCTGGCAATTTCTCCTGCAGGTGCTGAAAACCGCCCTGCAGGGCTTCTACGGGGCTGCCATGGGTACGCAGGTAGGTTTCAAAGATCACCCTTTTGTCCATATCTAAGACCGCTATCTTGGCGCTCACGCTGCCGACATCAACGCCTATAAAGCACTCCACCTTTTTCACCTCCAGGCAGGTAAAGCCAACTTTTCCCGGCGTTCGGCCAGCACTTCCAGAAATGCTTCCAGGCGAGTTTCCCAACCTACAGTATCCGTCTTCTCGTTAATAACCAGCGATAGGAAAGGTAAATCTAGCTTTTCGCTTAAGGGTACGAGGATATTCTGGGCCACGATTTCGGGCATGCAGGTGAAGGGTAAAAGCTGGATTACCCCGTCGTATCCTTCTCTGGCTGCCAGTACAACCTCGCCGACGCTTTCTTGCCCATGACCGCCAACACAAACATTAAGATAAGGCGCAGCCGCGGCAATGACTGCTTCATAAATATTCACTTCCCTGCGTCGGCGCAGTACATTGAGATCGAACCACTGGGTGGCGGAAAGATCGCGTACCACCTCCACCCGTAGTTCCGGTCGCGAGGCCAGAAACCGCTCTATTTCCTGGTTGACAAAACTCTCCAGGACGGTATAAATTTCGCCGATAATTTTAACCCGTAGCGGCCGGATTGCTATCTCGGGGATGGCGGCGAGTTCTTCCTGGAAGGTCTTAAATATTCGTGCCGTCTCCCTTACACTGGCAGTCTTTTTGATGCGCTTGACAAAATCACGCCATACTTTATCTGCTGCGCCGCGCCGGCTTTCATAAGCGCGCTTCCGTCTTAGCAGTTTTTCTGCCTGGTCCAGAGCGGCCATTTTATGATAGCCGAGGTATAACCCCCTGGCAATAAGCCAGAGAGGGGCATTATTAGTTGCTTCCCGTAAAGCCTGCCGGAAGGACGGCCAGCGTTCCCGCCAAGGTAAAGGCGAATCGATAATAATGAGACGAAAATCCAGGTCCACTCGCTTTAATAAAAGCTCCTGCAGCTGGGCGTACCAGCCGAACCGGCACCTGCCTTTTCCCCCTACCATGACAATGGTGTTTGCCCCCTGTTCCAGGACTTCCCAGATCTGCCCCAGGGTGGTAACCAGGGGATAACAGATAAATTCGGGGGCCAATTCCTTACCCAGTTCTACCGTGCGTTTCGTTACGGGGGGCGTTGGTACCATCTCTACTTTACATTCGTTCAGTACCGTCTCCAAAGCGATATCCAGCAGCCCCATGCCCGGTGCCCCTATTTTTAACTTTTCACTACGTGCCGCCGGTATGCAGAAACTATCTTTATCTTTTGAGGGGTTATTCTTAAGGTTCGTGCTGGTATCTATGAAGGCTTCCAAGCGGGTTACCAGCCCAGCTTCACCTGTATGCTCGTCCACCGTAAGCAAAAGAAAAGGTATAACCAGCTTTGCGGCTTCTTCTTCCAGGAAAGATTCGATTACCGATGCCGGGCCGCACTCGAAGGCCTCAACTAAAACGAGTTTATTGATTATACCCTTGCGCAATAAACTAAAGCCGGCTCCCAGGATGCGGGCTTCATAGGCCCACATCCTGGTGCCTTCGTAAAGGGTAGCCACCTCTTGCCGGCAATCTTCCCCGGGGACCATTTCCGCCGTGATGACCTGGCCGTATTCCCGCAGCCGGTCGACCACATGATGGCCTGCCAGGTCATATAAGACATAGGGGTGGCCCAGAACACCAATAACCTGCTGCCCATCATATTGCGCCCCCGGGTCAAAACGTTGCCGGCGCGGTTTATCAATACCATAAAGCCGATGGTAGACTTCAGGAAGGGTCAACCCCTCTAACGCCAGCTTCTCGCTGGCAGCCTGCTCCGCTAAACCGGCCCGGATGGCCGCCTCGCCAAGTTCCCGGCCGGCACCCAGACGGGAAGCTACGGCCAGCAGGTTGTGCCGCCAGGTGCCGGGCTTTTCCCGTTCGTTCCATTCCGGAGCCAGGACCTGCTCTTCCTGCAACCCCAGGCCGTTCCGGATCATGGCTGCCGCCCCGATAATCTTCGGGCAGCAATAATTATCCTTTTCCACGCTGGACAAAACTGGTATGAACAGGTAGTCTACCCCCGCGTCAACCAGTCTTTTAGCATGGGCAAAGTAAAGTTTTACGGAAACGCAGGGTTCATCTGTTGGGCAGCAGTTCATAGCCTCTACGGTTAAGGCGTCCGACAGTGGCGAAACAACAACTTCAGCTCCTAAAGTGCTTAGAAACCCCTTCATAAAGGGGAAAAGATAATAATAGGCGAGGCCTCGTGGTATGCCTACTCGATATGACAAAATCCGTCACCTCTTGCTATGCCCAATTATACCTCCTGTTGCAGGTTTTGTTAAGTTAATTTTTTCCTGCTGCTCCAAGGGTTTAGCGTGTTTCATCCCAGGGTGGTAAAGAAGGCCACAGGAATTCCTTCCTGTGGCCCGCATCTCTTTTGGCGACTTAGCATCTTCAAGCCCTGACTTCCACTTTAGCAGAAAAGGGCTGTAATTTTTGCGCGATATTGTTTAAAGTTGCCCCGGGATAAGGCCGGAGCGCCTGGAAATCTGCATCCAGCAATGTTCCGGCAGGCTGGTACTGCTGTAGTACATAACGCCGTGCTCCCCGCAGCAGCCGGCCTATGGCCAGGAGATCTTCCTCCAGTAACAGGCCGGGAACTACCGTGGTACGAAATTCGTAAGCGATCCTACTATTTTTAATGAGGGCAATGCTTTCCCTGACAGACTCCAGATCAACCTTAGTACCGGCTAAAAGGTTATACTTCCCCGGCGGCGCTTTCACGTCCATGGCCACGTAGTCCAGGAGGCCATCAGTCAGTAGTCTGGCCAGAATTCCCGGGTGCGTGCCGTTGGTATCCAGTTTGACTTTAAAACCGCAGGATTTCAGGGAGCGGATAAATTCCTCCAGGCCTGGCGCCAGGGTTGGCTCTCCTCCGGTTATACAAACGGCCTGCACCCAGGAGCGGCGCCGACTCAACAGGTTTAAAACCTCCTCAGGGCTGATTTCCGGCAAAGTAAAAGGACGTAGCACCAGGTCGGCATTGTGGCACCAGGGGCAGCGGAAATTGCACCCGCCATAAAAGACGGTGGTGCAGACCTCGCCGGGGAAGTCCACCAGGCTCGTTAACTGGATGCCTCTAATGGTTATGGGTACCGCCCCCTTAAAACATCAGGTGACAGGACGGAAGCTCCGCCGCTCCCGGAACTCTTCCTGCTTGCCTTTATTCCAGTTCTTTACCGGCCGGTAATAGCCGACGATCCGGCTCCAGACCTCCGTCTCCCGGCCGCATTCCGGGCATGTCCACTGCTCGCCGGAAAGATACCCGTGCTCGGGGCAGATGCTGAAGGTAGGCGTAATGGTTAAATACGGCAGGCGGAAATTATGCATCACCGTCTGCAGAAAACGCCGGCAGGTGGCGGTATCAGTCACCCTTTCCCCCAGGTAGGCATGAAAGACCGTGCCACCGGTGTATTTCAGCTGCAACTCGTCCTGGTGCTCCAGGGCGGTAAAAACGTCGTCGGTGTAGCCGACCGGCAGGTGGGTGGAATTGGTGTAATACGGTTCGTTGGCACCGGAAGTGATAATATCAGGATAAAGGCGCCTGTCCAGCCGGGCCAGACGGTAAGAAGTGCCTTCCGCCGGCGTGGCTTCCAGGTTGAAGAGCTGGCCGGTTTCCACCTGGTAGGTGGCCAGGACAGAACGCATGAAGTCCAGGATTTCCAAAGCCAGGCCCCTTCCCTCGCGGGTGTCTATGCCTTTCCCCCAAAAGTTTAAGAGGGCCTCGTGCATGCCGACAATGCCGATGGTATTGAAATGGTTCTCCCAGTACCTGCCGAAGCGTTCTTTAACCCGCCGCAGGTAGAACCGGGAGTAAGGATAAAGCCCCTGCTCCGTCAGCTTCTCCAGGATGTTGCGCTTGAGGAGCAGGCTTTCCTTTGCCAGGTCCATCTTCGCCTTTAAGCTGCTGAAGAACTCTTCTTTAGTTGCGGAAAGGTAACCCAGGCGCGGCAAATTTATGGTCACCACGCCGCACGACCCCGTAAGAGGGTTGGCGCCGAAAAGTCCGCCGCCGCGTTTCTTGAGTTCCCGGTGATCCAGTCGCAGATGACAGCACATGCTGCGGACATCCTCGGGCTTTAAATCGGAGTTGATAAAGTTGGCGAAGTAGGGGATGCCGTATTTGGCCGTCATGGCCATGATCTTGTTTGCCACCGGGCTTTCCCAGGGAAAATCAGGCGTGATGTTGTACGTGGGTATGGGGAAGGTAAAAATGCGGCCCCGGGCATCCCCCGCCATCATCACCTCGCAAAAGGCCATATTCAGCCAGTCCATCTCTTGCTGAAAGTCGCCGTAGCATTCCTCGCGCCGCTCGCCACCGATAATGACCGGCTCGCCGGCTAAAACCTGCGGCACGACCACATCCATGGTCAGGTTGACAAAGGGTGTCTGGAAGCCCACCCTGGTGGGCACATTGAGGTTAAAGATAAACTCCTGCAGGGCCTGCTTGACTTCCCGGTAGTCCAGGCCGTCGTAACGGATAAAGGGAGCGAGGTAGGTGTCGAAACTGGAAAAGGCCTGGGCCCCGGCGGCTTCCCCCTGCAAGGTATAAAAGAAATTGGCTATCTGCCCCAGGGCCGTCCGGAAATGCCGGGGCGGCGCGCTTTCCACCTTTTGCCCCACGCCGGCAAAGCCGCTTTCCAGCAGATCGGCCAGGTCCCAGCCACAGCAATAGGGCGCCAGCAACCCCAGGTCGTGGATATGGAGATCGCCCCTTTCATGGGCCTCGCGGATGGCCGGCGGGTAGACCTTTTCCAGCCAGTACCGGGAACTGACGGCAGCAATGATATGGTTGTTGAGGCCCTGGAGGGAATAATTCATGTTGCTGTTCTCATTAATCCGCCAGTCCTGGCCGTCAAGGTAGCCCTGGACCATTTCCTGCACGTTAACCAGGAGGTGGCGGAAATCCCGCCATTCCGCATGTTGTTGCCGGTAAAGGATATAGGCCTTGGCCGTCCGGGCATGGCCGTTCTCAATTAATACTTTTTCTACCAGGTCCTGCACGTCTTCGACGGTAGGCAGCCTGTCGACAAATTTTTCCGCTAGAAGGGCCGTCACCTGGTTGGCCAGCCGGCTAGCCAGGCGGCGGTCCTGGCCCCCGACAGCCAGGGCCGCTTTGTAAATAGCATTGATAATCCTTTCCTCGTCAAAGTCCACTACCCGGCCGTCGCGCTTGATGATCTTCCTGGGTATCATGATAAAATTTTAATCTCCTTTCGCCTGCCTGAATTAAAAACCCCAACCACGCCTGCGTAGCTGGGGTAAATTTCTCCCTTTACCTCACCTTCACCATGGCCGTGGTTTAACGGTGCAATCCCACGGGCAGGTCTCCTGGCTCGGGTTCAACGCTCCCTGCTGCCTTCCCGGGTTTAGACCCCAGTGGCTCCTTTAGCAGGTACTCCCCCTCACAGTGGCGGCACCGCGCCGGACTTGCACCGGCTTCCCTGGCACCCGCGAGAATCGTTTTCTGGTAATGTTCGACAAAGAAGAGGCAAATTCCTGCCGTTATAACTATCTCCCCTGGTCAATAATGGTTTTTATTCACCAGGAGCTATTTTTTCCTGTTGGAATTACTTTATTTCCCGGCTTCTATGGGGGCATGTATTACAAAGGGAGGGATCGTCAAAGGAGATCTGGCAGTAAGTCCCTTCCTCCTTCCAGCATGGCTTGGCGCACCCTATGCGTTCAGTCTTACGGGAGCAGGCCGGGCAGTCCTCATATAACCAGCAAGGATAAAAAGCCAGGTAGTGTTTGATGGAGTTTAAATTAAAGCCTTTATCGATGAGCTTTTGAATGAAGCGCAGCCGTTTCAAGTCATTATTTGAGTAAAGGCGCCGCCCGTTCTTGCGTGCGGGCTGGATGAGTTTATGTCTTTCCCAGACCCGCAGGGTGCCCGGCTGTATGCCCAGTAAATCGGCGACCACGCTGATGGTATATAACATTTGTTCCGGCATGGGAAGCCGCCTCGCTTAACAATCAGGTTATAATTATTTACAGTTTTATTTTACGTTAACTTATCATCCCAGATCAAGTATCGCTTTTCTCCTTTTGAGAACATATTTTTGCTATATCTAAATAACTTTGCTGTAATATTTTTTATAAGTTTATTGACATGATTATGTTCAAGAAATATGATATAAGTAAGATCAATAGTAAGCGGGGCGAAGAAGGCCGGTGTATCCCATCGGTATGGTTATCCAGGTCTTAGATATTTCTCCCCACCGCCTGCGTCGCTGGGAACGAAAGGGACTGGTCGTTCCCACGAGAAAAAACGGCCGGCGCTGCTATTCGGAACTGGATTTACAGCGGTTAATGTTTATTAAGCGCCTCCTTGATGGCAAGCACTGCCGGCTTGCAAACCTCCCCCATTATCTCGCCTTTTACCCCTGCTGGCAGGACGGTAAATGTATAAGCACCCCTCTAAAAGAGCCACATGAAGGGGCGCGTCCTTGCTGGCAAAAGAAAAACTGGTATTGCCCGGGACAGGTCCCATAACATCAAGACTGGCTACCAGTTCCACCGGAAAGTATAGTCAGGGTTACAAGGCAAGGAAATATCCGTTTTTTAACTTCTAGCACCATTCATTAAATTTTATACAGGAGTGTTGTTTATGTCCATTTTGCTGGCTGCAGAAGTGCCTGGCCCTGCAAAAATCTCCCGGGCCATGGGCGGGGCCAGCCTGCAGGCCTGCCTGGCCTGCGGCGTGTGCACCGGCGGCTGCCCTGCCGGCAACATCGGCGCACCGGTAGACCCCCGTAAAATGGTGCGCCTGCTCCTGCTGGGGATGGAAGACCGGCTCCTGGCGTCAGATATGATCTGGCTGTGCACCATGTGCGGCCGCTGTACAGTCTACTGCCCGGTGGGTGTGAATATGGGTGACCTGGTCCGGGCCGTGCGGTCGAAACTGGCGGCAGAAGGCCGCGTCCCCGTAAACCTGCAGAAAGTGGTAGACCTGGCTCTAGAGTCCGGCAATAATATGGGGATCAGCCAGGAGGATTACCTCGACACCCTGGACTGGATGCAGGAAGAGCTCCAGGCGGAGTTCGGCAGTGAGGCGGAAATACCCGTTGATAAGAAGGACGCCAGGATATTGTACGTTATCAACCCGCGGGAAGCGAAGTTCTTCCCCCTCTCCATCCTGGCGGCGGCCAAAGTGTTCCATGCCGCCGGCGAAAGCTGGACCCTTTCCAGCCGCTACTGGGACGCGACCAACTACGCCCTTTTCTCCGGGGACGACAAAGCCGGCGCTATCCTGGTGCAGCGCCTGGCCGATGAGGTGGAGCGCCTTGGCTGCCAGGAGTTGATCATGACCGAGTGCGGCCATGCCTTCCGCGCCATTCGCTGGGGGCCGGAGCAGTGGCTGGGGCACAAACTCCCCTTCAGCGTGCGCAGTATCGTCCAGCTCATGGCCGAATACCTGCAAGACGGCCGTATCCGCCTTGACCCCTCCCGCAACAGCGAACCGGTAACCTATCACGATCCCTGCAATCTGGGCCGCAAGGAGGGCATTTTTGAAGAACCGCGGCAGGTATTGCAGGCGGCGGTAGCAGATTTCCGGGAGATGACACCCAACCGTGAGAATAACTACTGCTGCGGCGGCGGTGGCGGCCTGCTCTCTTTGAGCGAGTTTGGCCAGGAACGGATGGCTAAAGGAAAGGTGAAAATAGAACAGATCCAGCGCACGGGAGCAAAGATTATCGCCACTCCCTGCCATAACTGCGTTGACCAATTGAACGATTTGTGCCGTCATTATCACCTCGATGTTAAGGCGAAAAACATAGTCGAGCTGGTAGCCGACGCTCTCGTAATTAATGGCAAGGAGTGAGGTATTGATGGATAAAAATGGTTCGTTGCCGGTAGCCGTATTGGGAGCAGGCATCGCCGGAGTCCAGGCGGCCCTGGACCTGGCCTGCCTCGGCCACCAGGTAATCCTGGTAGAACGCGCTGCCCGGCCGGGCGGTAAGCTGGCTATTTTGCCCAAGACCTTTCCCACCAACGACTGCAGCGCCTGCGCTTTGACGCCCTGGAATGGTTTCTTCTGTATACGCTCCCCGCACTTTATCAGGCTGGCTGGGGAAGATAAAATCGCCCTCTTGACCGGTGCTGAAGTTAAAAACTTAACCGGGAAAGCAGGCCATTTTTGTCTCCAGCTTAACCGGCAGGGCCGGGAAGAAACCATCAATGTGGCTGCCATCATCCTTTGTCCCGGTTATGAGGAATATTTACCCCCTAGTTTAAACGCCCGTTACGGTTATGGCCGTTATAGCGGTGTCTTGACAGGCCTGGAACTGGAGCAACAGCTGGCTAACAGTGGGTACCCGCACCGTCCCCCGGGCAAAGAGCCGGTGCAACGGGTGGCTTTCATCCAGTGTGCCGGCTCCCGCGATCCTGCCAACGGAGTGGCTTACTGCTCGGCCGTCTGCTGTATGTATGCCCTGAAGGAGGCCCTGATGCTTTATGAGACCGCTGCTGCTTTGAAACTCCCTTTACCACAAATAACCCTATTTTACATGGACCTGCGTACCTACAGCAAAACTTACCAGGAATATCTGGAGCAGGCCCGGCGGGAATACGGGTTAAGGCTTGTTCGTTCCCGCATTCACAGCATTATCCAGTCTCCAGGAGATCCCCGGCTGGTCATTCGCTATGCCCCGGAAAGCGGCCAGGCCCGGGTCGAAGAATTTGACCTGGCAGTACTGGCTACCGGCTTGCGATCGCCTGACGGCGCCCGGGACCTCGCTGCCAGGCTGGGCATTAAGGTCGATACCTATGGTTTCTGCCAGTCCCCTGCCCTTTCTCCCTTGGCCACCACCCGGGAGGGAGTATTTGTCGCCGGGGCCTTTAGCGGCCCCTGCGACGTAATCGACGCCGTCACCCAGGGCTCGGCCGCCGCCGCTGCCTGCGCTTCCTGGTTAAAAGAAGCAGGTTTATTTTATTGGAGTTCCCTGCCCCCTAAAATACAATTGGTTTCACTTCCTGGCGGCAATAGTATCCCGCCGCGGACCGGCGTCTTTGTCTGCGGGTGTGACCATCTGTCTGCCGGCCTGGATTTAAAGGAGCTGGAAGAATATAGCCGCTCCTTGCCCGGGGTTGCCTGGGTGGAAAGATTATCCCTTTGCGCCGGGGGGGCGGGCGAACAATTACGCCGGGCCATAAAGGAACACAACTTAAACCGGATTGTAGTAGCCGCCTGCAGTGCGCGTGCCCTGGAACCCCTGGTAAACACTTATTTGCGGCAGGCTGGCTTGCCGGGCAACGTAGCAAAGGTGGTTAATGTCCTGGATCATGCGGTCCGGATTTACAGTGGCCGGAAAGATCGCGCTACCAGAAAAGCCAGGGACCTGATGCGGATGGCAGCGGCCAGAGCATTGACTGCTCCTGCCGGCATGGTGGAGGAATGGTCAATAACACCCGCCGCCCTGGTTATCGGTGGCGGGGTGGCCGGCATGGTTGCCGCCCTTACCCTGGCCGATCTGGATTTTGAAGTCCACCTGGTAGAAAAGGAGGGACGACTGGGTGGTAATGCCCTGCGCCTGCAGTACACCTTACAGGGCGCCGATGTTAAGGCATATCTGGCCCAGCTAAGCCAGCGTCTCAGCAAACACCCCCGCATCCATATCCACCTGAACGCTCAAGTCAGGGCCATAAGCGGCCGGCCGGGAAGTTTTGCTACAGAGATAGAAGGAACAGATGGGAGAAAGGAAAACATCCGGCACGGCGTAATTATTATTGCCACCGGTGCCGCAGAAAAGAAGCCCCGGCAGCACCTGTACGGCCAGCACCCGGCAGTAATTACCGGTCTGGAGTTAGAAGACCTGCTTAAAACCAGGAGCCGGCGACTGGACAGCCTGCAAAAGGTCGTCTTTATCCAATGCGTAGATTCCCGCGATAGCTCCCATCCTTACTGCAGCCGGATCTGCTGCAGCGCGACTTTAAAAAATGCCCTGGAACTCAAGAAAATCAACCCGGAAGTCGCTGTATACGTCCTCAACCGGGATATTATGACCTACGGCCTGCAGGAGCAGTGGTACGAGACCGCCCGCTCCCAGGGCATCCTGTTCCTGCGTTATAACCTGGAAGCGCCGCCGGAAGTAACGGTGCCCGCAAAGAAAGCAGGACCAGAGGGCAAGGTACAAGTCCGGGTTGACGATCCCATCCTGGGCGAAGAAATTGTCATTGAGGCCGATCTCCTGGTGCTGGCAACCGGGATGGAGCCACGGGCGGAGAATTGGTGCCTGGCGTCTTTATGCCACATCCCCCAGGACGAGAATGGTTTCTTGGCTACCAGCCATCCCAAATTAAAGACTGTTGAGACGCCGGTGCCAGGCATCTTCACCTGCGGGCTGGCAGAAGGGCCTAAGAATCTTAAAGAAGCCATAGCTTCAGCACAGGCTGCGGCCGCGAAGGCGGGCGCCCTCCTGATGCAAGAGCGCCAAACCCTTCCCGAGCGGGTAGCCCGGGTTGAAGGCGCCTGCGCGGCCTGTCTTACCTGTGTGCGTGTTTGTCCCCATGGTGCCCCTGCAATTAAGGAACACCGTTCCTATATCGATCCCCTGCTCTGCCAGGGATGCGGCGCCTGCGTGGCGGCATGCCCGGCGCAAGCCATTACCCTTACAGGTTACAGTCATACTGAAATGGAAGCTGAACTCAAGGCCCTGCCAAAAGAGCAGGGGAAGGTGTTGCCTACCGTTATCTTCACCTGCAGCTACTGCGCTTATGCCAACTTTGAAAATGCTGCCGGCCTGGACTGCCAGAATGACGTTTTTGTATTGCAGGTACCGTGTTTAAGCCGGATTGGCACCCTGGAGGTGCTTAAGGCCATTGAAGCCGGCTCGCAGGAGATTTGGCTGACGGGCTGCCTTGAAGGCCAGTGCCACTTCCGGCCGGCCAGGGCCTTCGGCAGCCAGCGCTCTGGACCCGACCCTATGCTTTGCCAGGAGCAGGCCTGGCGCCGTGTCAAGAAGATACTGGGTGAAATCGGGATTGACGAAGAAACGGTAAAGGTTCTGCGTCTCCCTCCACCGGCGCCGGATAACGGGCGCCTGGCCAGTTGCCTGGGTTAAAAACCGGAAAGGGGTGCAGCCATGAAACGGACGGATGTGCTGGTTGTGGGCGGGGGTATTTGCGGGTATACGGCAGCGCTGGCTGCCAGGCGCTACTATGGCGGCAAAAAGATCACCCTGGTGCGTAAAGAAGTCCGGGCTTTAATCCCGTGGTGCCTTGCTTACAATTGCGCTAAAGGTACGCTCTCTAACAATGTCTTGCGGGACGACCGTCTTTATGATGAGGGAATTGAACTGGTAATCGATGAAGTGACTGCCATTGACCGCCAGGGCAAATGCGTCACCACCGCCTTTGCTGAAGATATTATTTATGATAAATTAATCCTGGCTACCGGTTCCCTCCCGGCAACGCCTTTTTTTAAAGGCGCCGACCTGCAAGGCGTGTTTGCCTTAAAAAAAGAGTTCCCCTACCTGGAAAACATTCGCGCTTCTCTGGCTTCTGCCAGGTCCCTGGTCATTGTGGGTGCCGGACCCGCCGGCATAGAGTTTGCCGAGGCATGCACCGCCAACCGGCAGCTAAAGGTCACCATGGTAGAACTTCTCCCCCACTGCCTGGCCTGGGCTTTTGACGATGAGTTTTGCACCCTGGTGGAGGAAAACCTCCGGCAGCGAGGTATCAACATTATAACCGCAGCCGGAGTAGAAGAATTGCAGGGCAATAAACGGGTTGAACAGGTGAAGCTCACCAGCGGCCGGACTTTACCTGCTGATATGGTTATTCTGGCCACAGGTGTCGTGCCCAATACCAGGCTGGCCCGGGAGGCCGGTCTGGCAACCCACGAACACGCTGGCATCCTTGTTGATGAGTATATGCGCACCAGTGATGAAGATATCTTTGCCGTTGGCGATTGTGCCGCGAAAATCTCCCCTTCCGGACCAGGGGGCGCTATTGCCAGACAGGCTATCGCGAGCGGCCGCGAGGCCCGCGTGGCCGCCGCCAATCTCTTCGCCCTCAAGCGCCCCAGGGAAATAGCTTTAGAGAAGTTCTCTGTCACCATTGGCGATCATGCCTTTGGCTCCGTGGGTCTCATTCAAAGAACCAACCCGGAAACGGGTAGAGAAATGCTAACAGTCGATATTGCTCCTGGCGTGATAGCCAGAGATGTGGCGGTAAAGGTGGCTTATGCCCGGGAAACCGGGGCAACTATTGGTGCTCAAGTCCACGGTAAGCCCCTGGGCCTGGTCCGGGAAATAATAGACCGGTTAGCGACTGCTATTCAACACCAGGCACGTTTCGACGAGCTGGCCCTGGCCTGATAAAACTCCAAAGGCCCTACCGTTCTAAAAGGTGGCGTTAATTTACGCCACTTTTCTTGTTTTTGGGCTATGAGAGTATGAAAAAAAACTCCCTGCTTCAAACTAAGGCCGGAGGTAAGTCTTATGCTGGATAAATACAGCCGCCTCGATAAGGTCGTTAAAGTCTACGGCCGGCAGCCGGGGCAGCTCATCCGCATCCTGCACCAGGCCCAGGAAATCTTCGGGTATCTCCCGCCGGAGGTCCAGGCCTACCTGGCAGCCAGGTTAAATATCCCCCTCGCGGAAATCGCCGGTGTGGTATCCTTTTATTCTCTTTTTAACTCCGAGCCCAAGGGCAAGTATACCATCAGCGTCTGCCTGGGTACGGCCTGCTATGTCAAGGGCTCCCAGGAAATTTTCCAGGCCTTTAAAAACGAAATGGATCTCGACGACGACGATACCACCCCGGACCGTCTCTTCACCCTGCGGTCCACCCGCTGTATGGGAGCCTGTGGTTTAGCGCCGGTGGTGGCCATCAACGACGACATCTACGGCCAGGTTAAGGCTGGCGATGTAGCCGGCATTTTATCTCGCTACCAGGCAAAGGAGTTAGCAGATGATCACGAGTACCAGCGACCTGTTGAACATCCGGCAACAGCACCTCCCCCTCATTGAGGCCCGCCTGGGCAGGGAAGAAGCTGCCGGGGAGCATCAAATCCTGGTCTGCGCCGGTACCGGCTGCAGCTCTTCGGGAAGCCACGGCCTGCGCGAGGAGTTAAAAAAGCAGGTGGAGGCCCACCAGCTCCAAGAAAAAGTAAAAATTATCAAGACCGGCTGCTTTGGTTTTTGCAAACTGGGCCCCATTGCCGTGGTCTACCCGGAAGGCATCTTTTACTGCCGGGTCCGGAAGGAGGATGCCGCCGCCCTGGTCAAGGGCTTGGCTTCCAGCCAGGTAATTACTCGCCTTCTTTATCGTGACCCGGCCACCGGACACCTGCCCCGGCGTATGGAAGAAATCCATTTCTTCCAGGCCCAGCACCGCATCGCCTTACGCAATTGCGGCCTCATCAACCCGGAGGATATTAACGAGTACATCGCCCGCGACGGTTACCAGGCCCTGGCTGAAGCCCTGACGCGCCGGCCAGAAGAGATCATCGCCGCCATCAGCGCCTCGGGTTTACGGGGGCGCGGCGGGGCCGGCTTTCCTACGGGTCGCAAGTGGGAGCTGACGGCCGCGGCCCCGAGCCGGCCCAGGTATGTGGTCTGCAACGCCGACGAGGGCGATCCCGGTGCTTTTATGGATCGCAGCATCCTGGAGGGTGATCCCCACAGTGTCCTGGAAGGGATGGCCATCGCTGGTTATGCTATTGGCGCTAAGCAGGGCTATGTCTACGTCCGGGCCGAGTACCCCATCGCCGTTGACCGTCTGGAAAGGGCTATCCGCCAGGCGTGCCGCGCCGGCCTCCTGGGGGATAACATCCTTGGTACAGGGTTTTCTTTTAACATTGAGATCCGGCTCGGAGCCGGGGCCTTCGTGTGCGGCGAAGAAACGGCACTCCTTCGCTCCATCGAAGGCCGCCGGGGCGAACCGCGGCCACGGCCTCCCTACCCGGCCCAGGCCGGCCTCTGGGGCAAGCCCACCGTAGTCAATAACGTCGAAACCCTGGCCAACGTACCGGTGATTATCCGTAAAGGTGCGGAATGGTACGCCTCCTTCGGTACCAAAGGCAGCAAAGGCACCAAGGTCTTCTCCCTGGCCGGCAGTATCAACAACACCGGGCTCATCGAGGTGCCCATGGGCACCACCCTGCGGGAGATAATTTTTGGCATCGGCGGTGGTATTCCCGGCGGGAAAAAGTTTAAAGCCGTGCAGACGGGCGGTCCTTCCGGGGGTTGCCTCCCGGAGGAGATGCTGGATACCCCTGTTGACTATGAAGCCCTGACGGAAGCCGGCTCCATTATGGGCTCCGGCGGGCTCATTGTCATGGATGAAAGCGACTGTATGGTAGATATTGCCCGCTTTTACCTGGAGTTTTCCCAGGACGAGTCCTGCGGCCGCTGCACTCCCTGCCGCGTGGGAACCAAACGCCTGCTGGAGATCTTAAAGCGCATTACTTCCGGAGAGGGCTCCATGGGTGATCTCAAGCTCCTGGAAGACTTGAGCCACGACGTTAAAGAGGCCTCCCTCTGCGGTCTGGGCCAGACGGCGCCCAATCCCATCCTTTCTACCCTGCGGTATTTCCGCCACGAGTACGAGGCCCACGTCCGGGATAAATACTGCCCGGCCGGGGTATGCCGCAATTTAACGCAACGGCCAGTTCTTCACTAAACCCGTGCCCGAGAGTAAGCCCCAGATCGCTTCGTGAGGATTTTGTGCGAGCGCAAACCAAGCCAGGGTAAAGGAGCAATCTTATGCCTGCTGACAAACTCACCTTCGAACCAGTTTCCCCCGTTGGCCGGGAGGAAGACGCCACCCGCCCCGTCGCAAGGAAAAAGGTACGCTTCTGGATTGACGGCCGGGAAGTCGTGGCTGAGGAAGGTATTTCTGTCCTGGAGGCCGCCCACCGGGTGGGGATTGAGATTCCCAGCCTCTGTTACCTGAAAAACATCAATGAGATCGGCGCCTGCCGGGTGTGCCTGGTGGAAATAGAGGGTTCCAAAAACCTCCAGGCGGCCTGCGTGTACCCTGTCTCTGCCGGCCTCAAAGTCCGTACCAGCACGCCCCGGGTCCTCCGGGCCCGCCGCACCGTGGTGGAACTCCTGCTCTCCGATCACCACCGGGAGTGCACTAACTGCA
This sequence comes from Moorella glycerini, assembly GCF_009735625.1. NCBI lineage: Bacteria > Bacillati > Bacillota > Clostridia > Neomoorellales > Neomoorellaceae > Neomoorella > Neomoorella glycerini. The sequence goes on from NZ_CP046244.1 coordinate 3,424,478, forward strand.
TCCGCAATCTCAACTGTGAGTTGCAGCACCTGGCCGATACCTTGGGGATCCGCAACATTCGCTTTACCGGCGAAACCTCCAACTACCCCATTTTCAATAACAACCCTTTTATCGTCCGCGATTATAATAAATGTATTAAATGCCGGCGCTGTGAGGCCATCTGCAGCAAGGTCCAGGAAGTCCATGTCTATTCTGCCCAGAACCGGGGATTTAACACCGTCATTGCCCCGGCCTTTATGAAAGACCTTGCCGAAGTCGCCTGTATCACCTGTGGCCAGTGCGTCATCGCCTGCCCCACGGCTTCCCTGGTGGAAAAGGAGTGCATTGATGAAGTCTGGCAAGCCCTGGAAGACCCGGACAAATATGTGGTCGTCCAGACCGCTCCTTCCATCCAGGTTACCCTGGGAGAAGTGTTTGGTCTACCGGTGGGCACTGTGATTACGGGTAAACTGGTAGCCAGCTTACGACGGCTGGGCTTTGACCGGGTTTTCGCCACCGATTTTACGGCTGATCTGACCATTATAGAAGAGGCCCATGAACTCCTGGAACGGCTGGAAGGCCGCGGCGGGCCCCTCCCTCTCCTCTCCTCCTGTAGCCCGGGGTGGATCAAGTTCTGCGAGCATTTCTACCCGGAATTTATCCCCAACCTTTCTACCTGCAAGTCACCCCATGAAATGTTCGGGGCCATTACCAAGACTTATTTTGCCCAGAAAGAAGGCCTGGACCCGAAAAAAATAGTGGTTGTGGCCGTCATGCCCTGCACGGCCAAAAAGTTTGAAGCCAGCCGCCCGGAAATGGGCAGCGGCGAATGGAAGGATGTCGATTTTGTGCTGACTACCAGGGAGCTGGCACGGATGATCCGCCAGGCCGGCCTCAACTTCCGCCAGCTACCGGATGAAGAATACGACACCCCCTTAGGGATAGCCAGCGGCGCCGGCACCATTTTTGGCGCCACCGGCGGCGTCGTGGAAGCAGCCGTCAGGACGGCCTATGCCCTCACCCATGGCCGCGAAATGGGGGTAATCGACTTTGAAGAATTCCGGGGTATCAGCGGCGTCAAAGAGGCCTGGGTAGAGTTAAAGGGAAGAAGGATCAAAGTGGCCATTGCCCACGGTACCGGCAATGCCCGGAAAGTCCTCGACCGCATGAAGGCCGGTGAGCCGTTTGATTACGTGGAAATTATGGCCTGTCCGGGCGGCTGTGTCGGTGGCGGCGGGCAGCCTATCTTTGGCAGCCGGGACCACAAGGAGATCTCCTTGGACTACCGCCACAACCGGGCCGATGCCCTCTACCGCATCGACTACTCCCGCCGCATCCGCCTGTCCCATGAAAACCCGGCGGTGCAAAAAATATACGCCGAGTTTCTGGGCGCGCCCTTGAGCGAGACTGCGAATAAGCTTTTGCATACCCACTACACACCGCGGGGGCCTTTGCCGGGGTATGCGGTAAATCCAGTCCAGTAAATTCGCGACCAGGCAAAGATGCCCCGGGGCGGCAGAACCCGCCTGCCATGGCCTGTTAAGGCTTTAGGCCCGTGGCTTTGCGCCCGCGCCTTTCGGTCGGGTTCGGGTCAAGACCACCGGCTAACCTAAAAACTTAACTAAAAATTAATATAAAACTCCATGGGCAAATTTAGTAAAAAAGGGTATAATAGATGATGTGTTTTTAGGCAGGAAAGGAGGCCATCTTTTTTGTTACCCCAGGAAACGTCCCGCTCGCCGGAACCACAGCGTAAAGCCGACATCACCATAAAATTATCTGAATTCGAGATTCCTCCTATGCAGGACATCTTGCTCGTCGGTAAAAGAGCCCCTATCGGTCCCGAAGCCGTCAGGCGGATGGTTGATGCAGTCTCACCGGAACAGTATGAGATAGTCCGTCTCAACCATGAAGTTTTTGAAGCAGTAGTAGTAAAAAAATCTCTCTTAAAACTTCTACCCAAAGAAAAGCTTTTGCCAGTTGTAATCGATGAAGGAAACCGCATCGCCGACGACAACATGGTGGTTAAAGCCCAGATAAATATTACCATCCAGATCAGCAGGACGGTGGATTTGTAGTGCCCACGGTAGAAGGCCTGATAAGCCAGAAGCTTTATACCATCGACCCTCTGGCCAGTGTCGGCCGGGCGGCATCCATCATGGAACGTTATGGTATAGGTAGTCTACCGGTAATAGAAGAGGGAAAACTGGTAGGCATCATCACTTCCAGGGATATAAGAAGATCTCACCCCAACCGCCTGGTTGCCGATGCCATGACCAGCAAAGTGATCACTGTACCGCCAACAACTTGCCTCACAGAAGCGCAAAAATTAATGGCAAAATATAAAATCGAGCGTCTGGTAGTTACCAGAGAAAGTGATATTATTGGCATCGTTACCCGCGCCCAAATTATGTCGGAATTGGGGAAACATACCGATAGTCTTACCGGGTTAAATAAAGCCGAAATCTTTTACGAAAAGGCCCTGGAGTTATTAAAAGAAGGCCAGGAGATTGCGGTAATCTTCCTGGACTTAGATAACTTCGGCTTCATTAATAAAGAGTATGGCCATATCTATGGCGACAATGTCCTGCGCCAGACTGCTTTAATCTTAAATAGCTTAATCGACAGCAATAGGGATACTTTATGTCGTTATGCCGGGGACGAATTTGCCGCCGTTACTACCAGGCCCCTGGCCGAAGCCGAAAAACTTGCCCGGCAAATGGTCCTGGACCTTGCTAATGAAAACTGGCCAGGGAAAATAAAGGTCGCCATTTCTGCCGGCGTAGCCGGAGGCCGCTGCTCAGAACTACGCAGTTCTGGTGAAGATAGTAGTTACATAGTCAAATACCTGGTCAATATGGCCAGCCTGGCTTCAACCAGAGCCAAAAAACTGAAAAAACCGGTAGTAGCTGTAGAGGCAATTGAGCTTAAAGAAACTGTAGGTATGTAGTATATTAGCCTGCGGGAGGTACTGGCCGGCAAAAACTGATTACCAGGAAATTTTCTTTCCCATCTTCTCCTGGTACATTAAGAGGTCGCTTTCTTTAAGCACTTCTTCCCATTTCCTGGTGCTTTCCGGTTCCCAGGTGGCAATCCCAAAGCTCAGGCTTAACTTGAAGCCCTCAGGATATCCCTCTTCCCTGGCACCAGCATTAAATGCCGCAATTTCTTCTTTTACCCGCGCAATTACTTTGCTAGCTCCCGGGCCATCCGTTTCCGGTAGTACCAGGAGGAACTCATCGCCGCCATACCGGAAAGCCAGGTCGCTTTCCCGGACTGAGCTTTGCAAATAGCGGGCAACCAGCTTGAGCACTTCATCGCCCATCAGGTGCGAGTAACGATCGTTAATCTCCTTAAAGTCATCAATATCAATCATGATAAAAGTGATGGGGTGACCGTACCGGCCAGCCCGCTCCACTTCCTGTTTTATCCTGTTGTTAAAATAGCAACGGTTATAAAGACCTGTTAGCGCATCCTCTGTAGCCTGCCTGAGGAGTTCCTGTTCCAGTTCTTTTAGCTGGGTAATATCGCTGAAGACGGCCAGCTTTTTGTTGCCCGTAGTTTCCCCCTCTTTAATGGCCACCCAGGTAACTTTAACGGTCTTAATCTCCCCCGACCTGGCCCGCATTTGCCCTTCGTAAGACAACGCCTTGCCTCCCGGATGAGCCGGCACCAGTTCCGCCGGTTCCGCCTGGCGCCGGACGAGAAAATTATCCATATTTTTCCCTAGCAGTTCAACCTCCGCGTAGCCAAGGAGCGAACTAAGGGCCGGGTTTACATATTCAATATTGTTAGCGGCATCTATAAGCGCTACGCCTTCCCCCAGGGCTTCAATAAGGGTCCGGTAGTGTTCTTCCGATTTTTTTAAAGCCCTTTCAGCTTCCTGCCGCTTCTCTTCGGTTTCCAGGGCGCAGAGGGCATAGGCCAGGGCTCCGGCCAGGCGTTCCAGCAGCCTTATCTCTTCGTCGCCAAAGGCGTTCTTTAAAAACGAGTAAACGGAAATAATCCCCAGAACCCTGTCCCTGTAAAGCAGGGGTATCGAGGCCGTAGAGGCATACCCCCTTTTCAGGGCTTCCTGGCTGTAAAAGCGATAGCGGGGATCGGTGGCTATATCTTTAATGACAACCGTACGCTTCGTTTTTATCGCCGTACCCGTGGGACCCCTGCCGGTTTCTGTTTCATCCCAGGTGACAGTTATGGTGTCCAGGTAACCCGCCTCAAACCCGGCATAAGCTGCGGGCAGGACTCTTTTGCTTTCTTCTTCGATCAGGCCGATCCAGATAAATTTGTAACCACGCGCTGCAGTCAGCCCACGGCAAACTTCTTGCAACAGCCGTGTCTTGTTTTTTGCCATGATGATGGATTGTAAGACTTCGGTAACACAACTGTATATTCCCTGGAGATAGTCTCTTTGTTCTTCCGCAATTTTAAACTTGCTAATATCGCGTACCGTGATAAATGCTCCCAAAAATTTGCCTCTGTTAAAAATAGGATTTGCCACCACTGATAGATAGGCAGCTTTTCCGTAAATGGATTTGAAAGGAATTTCTAGAAATTGTGGCCAGTTTTCCGGCGGCCTGGCTAACAGGTTCTCGAGCTGCGCTTCCTGGATAGAAGGAATAGTCCTTATATCAACGCCGATGGTTACTGGTTCCTCATGCTCTTGCAGGCCTAAGATTTGTTTCATTGCCGGGTTCATGTACATAATCCTGAACTGGCGATCCAGCCTGATTATCCCCAGAGGACAACAGGTCATAAATTTTTCCAATTCTTCCCTGGCCTTAAGATTGTCGCGAACTTCAGAGAACAGGCGATAAATAAAACTCCGGATTCTTCCAATCATTTTATCCCTCTTCTACGGCAAAACAACCCTTTAAGCGTAAATGGCAGCAGTCTTTTCTATAATATCCTGGTATGACAAAAATATGTAACCGCTTTGCATATAAAAACAGCAGGCGGCTTCATCATTCCTGCCGTTGAGGCACATCTGTCCTGGTTTAGCTGGTAAAGGTACTCCACCAGTTATTAAATCCTGTTGGCTTACTTTCTATCATTATTTTATCCTCACGGGTGTAATAATGCAATTAGAAAATGGAAAAGAAAAAGCCGGTGAAGATTTATCACCGGCAAAAGGAAAGATATGGCCGCCTAGCCGGCCCGTATTTCCTGGCGCATAAAGAAGTAATAGGCCAGGGCAAAGATCAGCATAGTAGCGGCGATAAGCCCTACCAGGTGCGGCCAGATGAGCAGCAGGCTCTGGTCCAGTGGCAGGCTCCCCGGGATGGCCCCTTCCAGCTGCTGCACCAGTACCGGCCCCAGGGTCCGTACCCCCGGGTTGAGGAGGGTTACCGTAGCCTCATCATAAAGGGTTGTCGGCGACAGGCGGCTGAGATCCTGTTTTAAGGTGGCGTTATGCAGGATCCGGGCCGGCGCGGCGTCTTCACTTACCGGGAAGAGGCCGTCGGCGATGAGCCCTGCCAGCATCCCGGCGAAGAGGGCAAAAAACAGCCACACGGCTATACCCGCCAGGGCCGAGGTGGCCGTCTGGCGGAACAATAAAGAAAAGAGGAGGGAGACACTCAACCAAAAAGCCACATAAATAATGGTGACCAGGAGGTAGATAAACAGCCGGCCGATTTCCTCCCCCGTGGGCGGAACGCCGATTAGCAGCAGCCCCAAACCGGCCACCAGGAACCCCAGGGCCAGGATGACCACGGCCAGAACTACCAGGCCGGCCAGGAACTTGCCGTTGATAACATCGTCCCGGTAGATAGGCTGGGCCAGGAGACGGCTCAAGGTGCGCTTATTATGCTCGCCGTTGATGGCGTCAAAGCCCAGGGCCAGGCCCAGCAGGGGTCCCAAAAAAGAAATGAAGGTGATAAAAGGTGGCAGGGACCCGCCGCTGGTGGTAAACAGGCGCAGGAAGACAAACTGGGGGTCTCCTTCCCCGGCTGCCTGGCGGATGCTCTGGGCTGCTACGTAAAAGGCGCCTACGCCGGCTACGGCCACCAGGGAAACTAGAATCGTAAAGCGGGTGCTGCTCAGGTTGTCCGCCAGTTCCTTCTGGAAAACAGTTTTCAGCCCGCCGCTGAACCACTCCTGCTGCCGGAACCAGTCCAGCCAGTCTTTTGCCTTATCCTGCCATCGTGCCATGGTATCCCTCCCCCTGGAAGTACTCCCGGTATATATCGTCCAGGTCATAACCCCGGGCGCGTAAATAGAGCAGGGTAAAGCCATGGTTGGCCAGGTATGGCACCAGCTCGGGACGGATATCGCGGCCTGCGGCGCAGCGCAGCCGGATAAAGGCCCCGTGGCGCTCGACGGCGGTGACGCCCTGCAGGGACCGGAGGGCCGCTAAGAGGTTGTCATTGTCCGGCTGTGCCTGTAATTCTATCTCCAGGGGCTTGCCGGCCATGACCTGGTGCCCGAGTAAAGCTACCGGCCCGGCTGCCAGGAGCCTGCCGGCGACAAAAATCCCCACCCGGTCACAGATTTGCTGCACCTGGTGCAGCAAATGGGAAGAGAGGAGAACGGTTTTCCCTCCTTCCCGGGCCAGCCGGACAATAAGGGCCAGCAACTCCCGCACGCCCTCGGGGTCAATGCCCAGGGTGGGCTCATCAAGGATAATAATCGCCGGGTCCTTGACCATGATATCGGCAATGCCCAGCCGCTGGCGCATCCCGCGCGAAAACTCCTTCACCCTGCGGTGGGCGAAATTGCTCAAACCCACCTGCTCCAGGCTTAAAGCCACGCGTTTTTCAGCTTCGTCCGGGGGAATCTGATTCAGCCCGGCGGTATAGAGAAGATTCTCCCGGGCCGTCAGGTCGTCATAGAAGCCGACATTATCGGGCAGGTAGCCAACTATTCTCTTAACCTCCAGGGGGTGGCGGGTAGCATCCAGGCCATTGACCAGGGCCTGGCCGGACGTCGGCTCGGTCAACCCCAGGAGCATCAATATCGTCGTCGTCTTACCGGCACCATTGGGCCCCAGGAGGCCAAAGATCTCCCCCTGCCTGATTTCCAGGTTGAGGTCCTGGACGGCAGTTATGGAGCCATAGCGCTTGGTAAGGTTGCGGGTGACAATGACCGCTGCCTGTCCTGCCATGGCTATCGCCGCCCGTACTTCCGGAAGGTCCACCCAACGGCACCAATAACGATGAGGACCAGGATTACCCCCACCAGGCCCCAGAGGGTAGAAGTCCGCACACTGACCCGGAAATCAGCGCTGCCGCTGGTTTCCTGGGCATTGGCCGAAAGGCTCACCACGTAATCACCGGCTATGGCCTTGGGCGAAGGTTTGATAAACGCCGTTACCTGCTGGCTGGCGCCGGCCGGCAGCAGGTCAATCTTCTCCGGTTTGAAGGTGACCGCCCACCCGGTGGCTGCGTTGGCGGCAAAGGTAATGTTGGCCAGGTCAGCGCTGCCGGTATTTTTCACCACCAGGGTTACCGGGCTCTCTTTACCGGCAATGGCGTCAGCGTTCAAGCGGCCCGAGGGTGTAGTCAATTCCAGGCTGTAGTTACCGGTAATATTGACTTTGAGAACAACACCCGCTTTACTGCTCCCCGAAGTGGCCTGGATGGGAATATTATAAGTACCGGCCTTGACACCCTGGGGCGGCTTGACGGTCACATCCAGACCCTGGCTCTTGCCGGGCTTCAAGCTAAGACTAGCAATCTGCTTGCTGTCATAAGCCGGGCTAAAGGTCACCTGCCAGCCGGGAGGCGCCTGGGCGGCCAAGCTGTAGGAGCGCTCCTGGGCGCCGTTGTTGGTCAGGTCAACCCGGAACTGGAAGCTGGTACTGCTGGTACCGCTCAACACCGGGTAGTCGGTGGTCATCTTGTCGCTGCCAGTGGCCACTTCTTTAATAACCACCTGCAGGCCAAGGCGGGAAGTGGCGCCGGGTCCGGCGGCCTGGACCACAAAGTTGTAGCTGCCCGGCTGGGCAGTTGCAGGCACTTCTACCTGGAAATCAACGCTGGCCGGCTTGTCGTTACCGGCAAAGGCCTGGGTAACAATCATGCCGCCGCCTTTAAACACGGTCTGCCATTCTTTGGGGGCGGAAACAACTTTCAGATCAACCTTCTGGGGCACGCCACTATTGCGTAACTCCAGGGGAAAGGTGACCGTTTCCCCGGGTTGGGCCTCAATGCCCGGGAAGGCCGTGGACAGGAGCAGGCCGTTATCTGCCCGGGCTGGACCTACAAAGGGACTGAAGGACAGAGCCAGGGTAAATAAAAGTGTCATCAGGACTAACCATGGGCGTTGGCGAAGCAAAGCAATCCCCCCATCCAGTATAAATAATGCCACCTTAATAGACGACCAGGTCATGCGAAAGGTTACAACCTACTCAAAAAAATGGGCGTTTTAACGCCCGGTGATGGTAACTATATCCTGTTCCTGGTAAGGTATTACCTTCTCGCCATCGAACTCTAAAATCAGGTAGTGGTACTCCTGCCCCCACGGTTCCTGGTAGGTAATCAGGATCAGGGCGCCCCGGCTGGCCTCCGAACGCATGACCTGCAGGGGTAAAACCAGGTAAGCGTTTAGGGGCTGGGTATAGATAAGCTGCCAGCCTGCGGGCTCCCGGCGCTTGCTGATGGAAGCCAGGAGCTGGTTGGAACCCTCCACCTGGCCGATGCTCACCAGGGCTTCAGGCTCCGGGCCATTGAAGCTGACTACCTGGTACTGGAGGGGCTTAACTTTAAACCCTGCCGGTGGTCCGGGGGAAGTAACCGGCCATTGCCACCAGACCAGGAATAAAAAGGCCAGCACCAGGGCCACTGCCCCGGCTAGAGACCACTTTACCCTTAGCTGCCGGGAAGACCTCCCAGGTACTTCTGGCACCGGTAAGGAGGCCACCCTGTTTTGTACCCGGTGCCGCATGGCAGCCGTAAAATGCCAGCCGGCCAGGGGCGGCGGGACTTTCCCCGGCAGTCCGGCCAGCAGTTTATCCAGGCGGTCCCGGTATTCAGGCATCACCCTCACCTGCCTGTAAAACTTGCTGCAGGTGCTGGCGGGCCCGGTAAAGGCGGATTTTTACTGTTGGCAGGGAAATGCCCAGGATTTTAGCTATATCTTTAAGGGTCAACTGCTCGTAATAGTGGAGCCAGATTACCTCCCGGTAGATAACCGGCAAATTTAAAATGGTCTGCCATAATTCCTGCTGCTGCAGGCTGTCCAGGACCCGGTCCTCAACATCGGGCCAGGTAGGCCCCTGGAGTTTTACGGGTTCCAGGCGCCGGCGGCGGGTCTGGGCCCGCAGCTGGTCGCGGCAGAGGTTGACGGTAATATGATAAATCCAGGTGTAAATGGAACTGCGGCCCTGGAACTTATCCAGGTTGGTGTAAACCCGGATAAAAACCTCCTGGGCGACATCTTCGGCCCAGTAGCGGTCATGGAGATAGGAATAAGCCAGGTAAAGGACTTTATCGCCGAAACGGCGCATCAAATATTCCAGCTGTTGCTGGCGATTATCCAGTTCCAGGGAAGCCGCTTCCGGCTGGATAAAAGGCTCTGACATACCCATCTCCGTTTTCCTCCCCAGGGAGCTACCTGAAAATATTTTAGCATTTCTTTGTCCTTCTTCAAAGCCTGCTGATAAAAACGGCCAGGGGGGATAGCCTCTGGCCGCGGTTTGCCCTAAGGTGCCGGTGTTACCGGGCTGCGATTGCCGTTGATCTCATAACAGTAACTGACGGGCATGGCTTTCTTCAGCGTATTGACCATGCCACAGTATTTGCTTAAAGATAACTCGATGGCATGCTTGACCTGGTCTTCAGGCAGGTCGGGTCCGGCCAGGCGGTAAACCAGGGTAGCAGCGGTAAAGACTTTAGGATGCTCTGGAGCCCGTTCAGCCTCGACGTCAATGGCAAAGGAAGCCAGGGACAGGCGTTTTTTCTTAAGGATGCTCAGGACATCCAGGGCCGTGCACCCGGCCATACCCATGAGCAGGACCTCTGAAGGCCTGGCTCCCAGGTTCTGGCCGCCGTGCTCGGGGGCGGCGTCCATGGTTACCGGCTGGCCGGAGGGCCCCAGGCCCTTTAAACACATGTGTTCCCCTTCCCAGGTTACGGTTACTTTCATCCTTTTCCCTCCTGGTGCTATTTTTTGCTATTATACACCAGGGGCGGGGCAGAAGCAATTTAGGGTTTAGCATGACTGGAATTGGCTGCGTCGCCTTCTCCTGCATCATAAGCCAGCTCATAAGCCCGGCGGGAGATTTCCTGGTAATAGCTATTTAAAAGCTGGTAAAAATCCCGGGCATAGCGTCCTAAAGGAGGAGGACCCAGGCGCTTTAAAACCCCCTGGGGCACAGCAGGTGGGTGCATCTTAACCTGAAAGGCAGTCAACCCCTCCCCTGCCTGCCAGAACTCAACCGGGTGGACCGGCAACTCTGGTGGGAACCTGTTTTCTTCTGCAACCGGCTCCTTCTTTTCTGCTTCTTTAACCGGCAGGGATGGGCCACCGCCGGCAAGGGCTGCGCGCTTCTCCCTAAGAGCCCTGATTATTGCTTCTTTTTCCCGCCCGCGCAAGAGGAAAAGTAAGAAAGGGTCGCTATCAAACTTCTCCCCCAGCAAGTAATAGACGGCGGCGATATGCTTGCAGGGGTTGGCCCAGTCGGGACAGGAGCAGCTGGTGACGATATCCCCGGCAGCGCGGGGGAAGAGGGACAGGCTCACCCCGGTAAAGGCCGTCTCAATATCCTCCGGCATCTCGCCGGCCAGCAAGCGGGCAGCAAAAGCCGCCTGGCTGGCCAGGGCCTCAATTACCCGGTTCCATTCCCCGTCTGACAGGGGCTTAATTTTAATTTTAACGCTGTAGGGCCTGGGCCTGGTCCCCTGGACTTTAGCATTGACCACCCCCGGGGCGAGATCAATACTTAAGACGTTGCCCTGCCGGGCATAAGTCCGGCCCCGCTGCAGGCGGCTGGCCCAGCCAAAGGACTCCAGCACATCCAGCCAGCGCCTGGCCCACCAGTTGCTGCCGAAGTTGCGTCGTGAAGCCATTTTTTAACCTCCAAAAAGCCTGCCCACCAAAGCCTTCGCGAAGTGGCCTGCGGCTCAACCGTGAGGCTTAATGTGAGGTTCAGCCCGGCGCAGGCAAAGGCCCGGTCACTACGCTTAAAGATCTATCCCTTTTTCCTTTAACGCCAGCAGTTCCCGCAACTCTCCTATTGACAATTCCGTGAGCCAGCCTTCGCCGGTACCAATAATTTGCTGTGCCAGGGCGCGTTTTTCCTCGATCAGGGTGTCAATTCTTTCTTCCAGGGTCCCGGCGCAGATAAATTTATAAACCTGGACATTTTTCTTCTGGCCAATGCGGAAGGCGCGATCGGTGGCCTGGTCTTCTACGGCAGGGTTCCACCAGCGGTCAAAGTGAAACACATGGTTGGCACGGGTGAGGTTCAGCCCCACCCCGCCGGCCTTGAGGGAAAGGATGAAGAGGGGCGGCCCATTGTTTTTTTCCTGGAAACGCCGGATTAGCTCCTCCCGCCTGGCCCTGGCCAGGCCCCCGTGCAGGAAAAGGACTTCCCGGCCAAAGGTGGCCTCTAAATATTCCTGGAGCATTTGACCCATGACGGCAAACTGGGTAAAGATGAGGGCCCGTTCCCCTGCAGCCAGGACCTCTTCCAGCATCTCCTGGAGCCGGGTCAGTTTCCCGGACCGTCCGTCCAGGAGGCTGCCGTCACCCAAGAACTGGGCCGGGTGGTTGCAGATTTGTTTTAGTTTGGCCAGGGTGGCCAGGACCAGGCCTTTGCGTTCGATGCCGGTGGCGGCTTCTATCTTTTGCAGCATGTCCTGGACCACAGCTTCGTAGAGGGTAGCCTGCTCCCGGGTCAAGTGGCAAAAAACCTTGATCTCCTGCTTTTCCGGCAGGTCCTGGATGATAGCCGGGTCAGTCTTGACCCGGCGCAGGATAAAAGGTTGGACCAGGCGCTGTAACCTGCCCGCCCGCTCCCGGTCCCGGTAACGTTCGATGGGGATCATAAAACGGCTGCGAAAATCGGCCTGGCTGCCCAGGTAACCAGGGTTTAAAAATTCCATGATGGACCAGAGTTCTCCCAGGTGGTTTTCCACCGGTGTACCGGTAAGGGCGATCCTGAAGCCGGCCCTTAAGCGGCGTATACTCCGGGTTTGCTTGGCTTCTGCATTTTTAATATTCTGGGCCTCGTCCAGCACCACCCCGTCCCAGTCTACGGCCACCAGGTCCCTTTCATCCCGGTGCACCAGGGTATAGGTGCTGATTACCAGGTCCTGCCAGGCCACTTTCCGGGTAAAAGCGTCACCGGCGAGGCGCTCACTGCCGTGGTGGAGGAGGACCCGCAAGGAGGGGGCAAAACGTGCTACTTCCCGCTGCCAGTTACCGGCCACTGAGGTGGGACAGATAAGGAGAACCGGGCCGGTTGCCATTCCCTGTTCCTTGCGGTGGAGCAGTAAAGCCAGGAGCTGGATAGTCTTGCCCAGTCCCATATCGTCGGCCAGGCAGGCCCCCAGGCCCAGTTCCGTAATAAACTTAAGCCAGGAAAAACCCCGCACCTGGTAAGGGCGGAGGCTACCGCGGAACCCGGATGGCTGGGGCAGGAGGGTAATTTTCAGGTTGTCGTGCACCTTTTCTAGAAGGGCAGCAAGGTAACCCTCGGCTTCAATACCCAGTAGCGGAAGACTGGCTGGGGCTATTTCGCCATCAGGTATTCCCTCACCTTGCTCTAGAGTTACCCCGCCCAGCAGGCTAACACGTAAAGCCTCGCCCAGGCTCATGGTCCCCGGGCCCGGTTGCTTTTTCCAGAACCTGTCCAGGGCCGCCAGTTCCTCTGGCCGGAGCTCCACCCACTGGCCCCGCACCTGGACCAGGGGAACCTTTAAAGCAGCCAGCCTGGCAAATTCCTTCCTGTCGATCACGGTATCCCCCAGGGCTACTTCCCAGTCATAATCAACCAGGGCTGCAGAGCCCAGCCTCCCGGGTGTAGCCGGCCTGGTCGTCCGGGAAGCGTTTTTGCCCCGCTCGCTGGCCTTCAGCTTTAAGCGCAGCCCCAGGCGGGATTTATGCTGCCCCCACCAGGAAGGTACCAGTACGCCAAAGCCGCTTTCAGCCAGGAGGCTAGCCGCTTCCCGCAAGAAAATATAAGCTTCTGCCACCGTCAAGAGACAGCTTTCCGGGGAAGGGTCTTTCAGGCTTCTTTCCAGGGGCGGGAATAACCGTGCCGCCCGGCCCAAGTCGGCCAGGAGCCTTTCCTGGGGATTGGCGAAGCGCCGGTTCAGGAACTCCAGCACGCTGCCCCTTTCGCGCCAGACCTCCCCAGCGGGCACCAGGAGGCTGGGATCATCGCTGGCCTGGAGTAAAAACTGCAGCTGCCAGGAAGGTGGGCCTTCTTCTCCCATCCCTTCCGGTGGTTCCAGGCGGAAACAGGTGCGAAAGGCTACGGTCCCCGGCTGGCTGAACAGGGTCTTCGTCCAGCCATTGATTTGCTCCTTCAGGTCTTTCATTTCCAGCAACGGCCCGCTAAAGGTGGCTTTTTCTGCCGCCAGGGCCGCAGCCCACCTGGCCGGGGTATTATCGTCGCCGAGCCCCTTGGTCCTCCCCTCCAGGGGCGAATTCATTAACCAGTACCGGGCCATGGCATCGACGGCGCCGTGCAGGAAATCTTCCACCAGGAAGTGAGGATGCGGGAGCGGGGTACTCGCCTGGGACCGGCAGGCGGGCGGCATGCTGGCCGCCAGCAAGTCCACCCGGCGGGCATCTTCCGGCTGGTCTACCAGGGCCCGCCAGGCTGCCCTTAATTCCTGCCTCAGCGGAGTTTTAGCCCTGGCCCTCTTCCCCGCCGGCGCTTTTACCTCCTCCATCACCACCGGGACAAAGCGTTCCCGGACCAGGAGTTCCAGGGCTAGCTTGGCTGCCAGGCTCCAGAACAGGAAATCGGGGGCTAAAATATTACCTTTAATTTGCCCTTGACTTCCTTCCCCCAGCCGGGTCAGGACATTGATAACCCATACTGGTGATACGGCCAGGCCTTTGACCTCCCAGGGGGTTAAGGCCGGGGAGCTTTCCCGTAAAGATTGACCCCTCCGGGCAATCTCGCCGCTACCGGGCAGATACCTTAGTTGCGGCGAAGGTAGCGGTCCAAGATTGGTTGAGGGGAGTAACAACTGGATTTTATCCAGGCCCGGCGGAATAAGGGGTATGCTTTTATAAAGGCCCGCGCTTAAATTTAGCAGGACGGTGATAAGTTCCTGGTCGGAAGCCTGAAAAGGATGAAGGGGCACTTTATTTTTAGCTGGCCTGGGCAGGTAGAGTTCCTTCTGCTGACGGGCGGCGGCCAGGGATTCCCCCCAGACAAAAAAGCGGCCATTTACTTCTTTATTGCTATCTTTAACCCAGGTCCCATGGACGACAATCATTGCCAGTATGCTCCTGCTGAAATATATCCTGCAATTATTCGCCGCGAGGATTAATTTTTCCTGCCGTTCCCCCTTTAACCTTGACTTTCAATGCAACATCTGTTACATTGTAACCAATGTTACATCTATGGGTGAGAATAATGAACCAGGACACTACCGGCCCCGGCAACAAATGGCACCTGTTCATCTATAAAGTACCCGGTGAACCCTCGAGCAAGCGCATTTACCTCTGGCGGGAACTCAACAGGCTGGGAGCCCTCTACCTGCAGCAAGCCGCCTGCCTGCTCCCGGCACGCCCCGGCCTACTGGAAAAACTGGAACAACTAAAGACACGGGTAGAAGAATTCGCAGGCACTGCCTATCTCTTCCCCAATCTCAACCTTGATCCCGGGCAAGAAGCACAGGTAATAGAGCAATTCAAGGAAATGCGCAATAAAGAATACCAGGAAATAATTAAAGAGATTAACAAATACCTGGCGGAACTGGAAAAGGAAGTGCGTATCCAGAACTTTTCTCCGGCGGAAATAGAAGAGGAGGAAGCCGAACTGGAAAAAATCGAACGCTGGTACCAGCGGGCCCGGGAGCGCGACTGGTATAATGCCCCCCTGGGTGAACAGGTCGCCTCCCTTATAGACGAAGCCCGGGTAGCCCTGACGAGGTTTACCACTCTTACCTATGGAGCCTTAAAAGAAAGGGAGGGTTAATTTATGCCGGCCCCTTGCCCCTGGAGCCAGGCGCCGGGAGATGTTCTGGCCTGGCAGCAAGTAGACCCGGAGCAGGGTCTAAGTACCGCTGAAGCCCAGAAGCGCCTGAAAATTTACGGTCCCAACCGCACGCTGGCCCGTCCCGTCCTATCCTTCTGGCATATCTTTGCCAAAGAAATCCGCGAGCCCATGATCCTTTTGCTCCTGGCGGTAGCTGCCGCCTATTTCCTCCTGGGCGAACTGGGGGAAGCCCTGGCCGTAACGGCCATTATCCTGGGTATCGTCTTCATTGAGGTAGGCACCGAGTTTCGCGCCAAGAAGGCCATTGCCGCCCTCCAGGACCTGAACGCCCCCACTACCCCGGTCCTGCGCCAGGGCAAAGTAGAGGCCATTAATACTGAAGACGTTGTCCCCGGCGATATCCTGGTGCTCCAGCCCGGTAACCGCGTGCCGGCCGACGCCCGCCTCTTGGTGAGCGCCGGCCTGGCCGTCGATGAGTCCCCCCTTACCGGGGAATCCCTGCCGGTGGAAAAACACACCCGGCCCCTGGACCCGGCGACCCCCCTGCCCGACCGTCACAATATGGTTTATCAGGGTACGGTAATATCCCGGGGTGAAGGCCTGGCCTGCGCGGTAGCCACAGGTCTGGAGACCGAATTGGGGCGGATTGTTGGCCTTACGCGCCGGGCCCGTGAGCCCCGCACCCCCCTGCAGCAGTTTATGCGGGAACTAAGCCGGGTCCTGGCACTAGTTGCCCTGGCTTTTGCCGTGCTTATCCCTTTCCTCCAGTTCCTGGTGGCCAGGGAACCCTGGCCCCGGGCGGTCCTCACCGGCCTGAGCCTGGCCTTTGCCACCATACCCGAAGAGCTCCCCATCCTGGTGACCATGGTCCTGGGCCTGGGTTCTCTAAAGCTCGCCCGGGAAAAGGCCCTGGTCCGGCGCCTGCGAGCCGCTGAAACCCTGGGACACATCACCACCGTGGTCACCGACAAGACGGGTACCCTGACGGCCAACCGCCTCACCCTGGAAGCCCTCTGGCTTCCGGGGGAAGGAGAACTCCTATCCCCTGCCCTGGCCAGGCAGGATAACGCGGCCGGGGAATTACTCCTGGCCGCCCTCCTGACCCAGAGCCCGGTTACTGCCTTGGAAGCCTGTGACCCCCTGGAAAAGGCCCTGGCCGAAGGGGGAGGGCACCTGGACCTGCCCCGGGAAGAGTTGCTGGCCTTTTACCCTTTAAACCAGGATCAGCGCTGGGTAGGGGCCCTGCGCGCTAACCAGGCCGGGGCTACCCTATACGTCAAGGGAGCGGCGGAAGAAGTGCTGGCCATGTGTACCGGTCCCTCCACCCGGGAGGCTACCGCCGCCACCCTGGCGCAATTTGCCGGCGAAGGCAAGCGGGTCCTGGCAGTAGCCAGGCGCTTTTTCTCCAGCCAGGACCTGCCGGCAGGGGCTGCTGCAGCCGGCCAGGACCTCACTTTCCTGGGATTTTTAATCTTTGCCGACTCCTTACGCCCTGAGGCTGCCGCGGCAGTGGCCGCCGTGCAGCGGGCCGGGATCAAGGTCTACCTGGCCACCGGCGACCACCCCGAGGCAGCCCGCAGTATTGCCCGCCAGGTAGGTATCCCGGCAAGGAAATTGCTGTCCGGCGCCGAACTGGAGCAATTAAACCCGGAGGATTGGGACCCCTTTCTCCAGGAAACCCGTGTCCTGGCGCGCATAACGCCGGAGCAGAAACTCCAGTTAGTCCAGGCCCTGCAGGCTAAAGGGGAAATAGTCGCCATGATCGGCGATGGTATTAATGATGCCCCGGCCCTGGCCGTGGCCCACGTGGGCCTGGCCATGGGCCGCCAGGGTACCGATGTCGCCCGGGAGGCCGCCGGCGTGGTTTTAAGCGACGACTGCTTTTCTACCCTGGCCACGGCCATCCGCCAGGGGCGGGGCCTCCTGGCCAACCTGCAAAAGTCGGTGCGCTATTACCTGGCAGTGAAGATAGCCCTCATCGTCACCATGCTGGTACCTGCCGCCCTGGGGCAACCGGCTCCCTTTTCGCCCCTGATGATTATTCTCCTGGAACTGTTCATGGACCTGGCGGCCTCAACTGCCTTTGTCATCGAGCCCCCGGAAGAGCCTCTCATGGAGCGCCCCCCGCGCCGGCCCGGCCGGCCCTTCCTGGACCGGCCCATGGTCCAGGTGATCTTTGCCGGAGGCCTGCTCCTGGCCCTGGCAGTAGGGCTGGCCTACCAGGGCCTCGAACTCTGGTGGGGACCGGCCCCTGTACCTATAAGGCAAACTGCCGCCTTTGCCACCTGGATGCTGGGGCATGTTCTCCTTGCCTATTCCCTGCGGACCCAGAGCCTGCCTCCTTACCGCCAGGGGTTCTTTGCCAACGGTGTCCTTAACCTCTGGGCCCTGGGAGCGGCAGCAGTAACCCTGATGGCTGTCTACCTGACGCCCCTGCAGGCTGTCCTGGGTACCGGCACCCTGCCCACCGGGGCGTGGGGGCTGGTGGCCGGGGCCGCCCTGCTGCCCGGCCTGGTGATGCTGCTCTACCGTCCCGGACATTGAAGGGAGGTTTGCAGTAATAAGAACTGCTATTGCCCGTCCCGGGAGATAATGGTACAATTGTATCAGGGAGGGAAAAATATGCCTGAAGAAGCCAGGAAAGAAATAGCTGCCGGGACAGATGAAATATTCTACCCCAGAGGTTTTGACCCGTTTAATTACCTGGTCCAGCAGCTTAATAACATGGATGCACGCTGGGAAACCAGGGATAATAAATACGAAAACCGGTTTACCAGAATAGAAACAGAAATGGGGACGCTGCGGCAAGCGATTGGTATTCTGCGGGAGGAAATGCATCGTGAATTCCGCAGTGTTCAGCGCTGGTCTTTTGGTACTATCGCAGCAGTAATAGTCGGATTTGTCGGTGTTATCGCTTCCCTGCTCGCTATCCTGGCCAGGTTACCCTAAAATTAGCTCTGGTAATTGAGCATTATTCGCCTGGAGTATATTTCCAGGCGATCGTTTTTATAGCTTATATACAAAAGCCCGGGACACCCCGGGCTCAGGAGCGATGGTTTTATTGCAATTCGCCGATAAAAGCCTTTAGCCGCTCCAGGCCGACTTCGATCTGGGTCATCGAGGTAGCATAGGAAAGGCGCAAGTACGGGTCGGCGCCAAAGGCAATGCCGGGGACCACGGCTACCTGGTATTCATTGAGGAGAACTGTGGCCACGTCGGTAGAACTGGCCAGCACCTGGTCATGGAAGCGGCGGCCAAATAGCTTGCCAATGTACGGGAAAACATAGAAGGCACCACCGGGCTGGCTGCACTCTACCCCCGGCAGTTCCCTTAATCCTGCCAGGATGCGGTTGCGGCGCTGTTCAAACTCGCAGCGCATTGCTTCCACCGCTTCCTGGCTGCCGGTCAGGGCGGCCACAGCTGCCTTCTGGGCTATGGATGTGGGGTTGGAAGTCGAGTGGCTCTGCAGGTCGGTCATGGCCGTAGCAATGGGCCGGGGAGCGGCGGCATAACCAATCCGCCAGCCGGTCATAGCATAGGTCTTGGAGACGCCGTCGATCAGGATGGTGCGCTCTTTTATTTCCGGCCCCAGGGCGGCGATGCTGGTATGGGTGAGGCCGTCGTAAAGCAGGGCGGCGTATATTTCATCGGAAATAACCATCAGGCCATGGGCCAGGACTACTTCCGCCAGGGCTTCTAATTCGTTCCGGCTGTAGACCACCCCGGTGGGATTGCAGGGCGAATTGAGGATTAAGAGTTTGGTCCGGGGAGTCAGGACTGCCTTCAGGGCCGCCGGGGTTAACTTGCAATCCGTAGTAGCATCAGTATTTACTACCACCGGCACCCCGCCGGCCAGTTTAATTTGCTCGTAATAACTTACCCAGTAGGGCGCGCTGAGGATTACTTCATCCCCTTCATTAAGTAAGACCTGCATGGCGTTGTAAAGGGAATGTTTGGCGCCGCACGATATCACTATGTCGGCCGGCTCATAGCTTAAACCCCGGTTTTTCAGGCTGTCGCAGACTGCCTGGCGCAGTTCCGGGATCCCGGCCACTGGCGTGTAACGGGTAAAGCCGGCCTTCAAGGCGTCAATGGCTGCTTGCTTGATATGTTCGGGCGTGTCGAAATCAGGCTCGCCGGCACTGAAGTTGATTACCTGAATACCCCTGGCTTTCATGGCTTTGGCCTGGGCATCTATAGCCAGGGTAGGGGATGGGCTGATGCCGGCAGCCCGCCGGGCAAGTTTCACCATAAATCCCTCCAGCGTTGATGATATTTTTATTATTTACCTCATTGCCCATTTTGTAAAGGATTTTTTCTGTTAATGATTTTTCTGCAGTGTTTTAGATAAAGATTTACCCCCCGGTATTTAAACCAGGGGGTAAGCAAGTATTTCCAACTTATCAAGCTTTTTCTCTCGCTTTTATTGTTCTAAATTAGTGATTGCAGTTTCCAGTTCTTTAATCAGAGTCGTCGCTATACGGTTCCCAAAGTGCCACACCGTGCGGTTATCTGCGTTGATTAAAACGTCAATGTGTTTGCCTTTGGCCCTTTCCGCCAGGTTGGGTGTCCTGTTCCCATTAGCATCTTCTACGTGCCAGGCCTTCACCGTCTGCCCGTCAAACTCATCAATGACTACCTTGAAATAACCGTCCGGACCAACAAACACGTTGTTGGTGCTATCGAGGATAATCTCTTGATCGTTCTCAAGCATTACCTCGATAAGCAAGGAGCAGGTGCTTCACGTGTCGGGTCTCGCTATGAACCGCGGGTCACTAGGCCACTTATCTGGATTGTTCAGTTTAAATAAATCGGTGTACCCCACCAGGGCTACCTTGCCATCCCGGAAGGGAGTCCGGTACAGGTCTAACTGCACTTGCACATCTTCTTTGGCCGGCCTTACAACCATCTTGTTCCTGTTAACTTCGTCGGCAGGGAGATATTTTAATACTTCAGGTGTTACCGGACCCAGTACCTTCTTTGTTACAGTGCCGTCTTTGGCAATTAATTCTACTGTCGCCGAATTGGCTGTGACCTCGGTAACTTTGACGGTATAATCGCCTAAGGTAGCCGTCTCTCCCGGGCCTAACACCATTTCCACCGGGTCTTTTTCAGTTAACAGCATCCAGTTAATAGCCCCGGTGCCGAACTCCTTGACTTTCGCTCCTCCGGTAGTCACTTCATCGACTACCAGATAGGATTGGCCGCTGGTGGCAACTGGAGAATCGTAATATTCAACCTGCCAGTTCTGGCCTTCTTCTCCGGGTAAATAAGAGCCCGCGTGTTTACTGGTACCGTTATTCAAGGTACCGGTGGTTATGTTTATAAGTTTTGCATCTGTGGCAACCGGGAAGGAGTGTCCGTAGTAGTTGCCCGATGGTTTCAATATCTGGAACTCGGCTTTGGGAGCTTCAAAACCGTCCCCGTCAAGGCTGATGGACGATAATTCTAAAACCTTCGTCCCGTCACCAAGGGGCACCGAACCGCCTTTTTTGACTTCCACATCTTTGATCACATCAAACCGGGTACCGTTATCGACAAGGGTATAAATCTTCCCCAGGATAAGTACCTTATCCCCCTGCAAAACCTTGGCCAGGTTGGTCCGGGTGGTATAGTACAATCCTGAGGGCGGGATAATAATCTTCCCGTTTTCGATCCGGCTCTGCCTGATCACCAGCCCTTCCTGCAGTCCTATCTTCCTCACAAATGTGTCGACGCTCATGTTCTTAAATCCGGGAAAACTGGCCACAAAAGCGGCGTCTTTGGCCGGCGCTTTCATCAATACCCGGCCCTCAGCCGCAAAGCTGGGGGTTATAGCCGTAAACATGATGGCCAGTATGCCCAGCAGGGCTAATAGCCTTTTACGCATTCCTTGCACTCCTTTCATAAATAATTGGTTTTAGGAATGAAAATTTATTTTCCAAACTATTTTCACCCCCCTGGAAGCTAAAGTAATAATTCAGGTAATTTCACCTCCTTTTAGGCAGCGCTAAATTTTATCTTCTACTCCTTCTAGCACCCGCAATCTTCCTCTTCAGAGGCAGGGGAAGAAGGGGTTTTACCAGCAGTACCAGGGGCGCTGCCATTGGTTTGTGTTTTGGGGGAAGTTGTAGTTGAAGGAGCTACCGCTTTAGTTTCATCTTTTGTTGGCATAGAAGGTGTCTCCTTGGCTCCTGTTTGGGGTTGAGTAGAAGCAGTTCCAGCTTGAGTTGCCTTTTTTGTTGAGGAGGAAGTTGTCGCAGGTGTTGATTCTACCTCGCCTTTAGGAGTACTACTAGTTGTTGTAGATTGGGTTTTATCTTCTGTTTTGTCAGCTGTAGAGGGAGCGGAAGTTTGCTGCCCTTCATTTTTAGTGGCAGTAGAAGAGGGGGAATTGGTTGAATCTGATTGGGTTACCGCCGGAGAATTTGGCTGTCCCTGAGGCTCAGCCGGACTTTTTTTCCCCCCGCATCCGGCCAGAACCAGGCCGGTAATAACTAAAATGGCAACAACTGTAATAACCTTTTTGCTCATTATTCCATCCTCCCTTATAGATTTCTCTTTATTAAATTACTCAGAGCAAAACCATCACCTCCGCCTATTGCTTTATATAATTGTGATATTGCTTTACACATTTGTATTGTTAGCCAGGTAATAATCTTTTTTGAGGGATTTGCCTTGTGCCGCAGTTATCTCTTCATACCATAGGGCATGGTGCTCCAGGGCAAATTTTTGGGAGACTGTCCCCCACAACATACCTTTGATACTTTCCCGCGAGTTCGGATGTAACAAAGCCAGGTAAATATGGCCCAACAAAACAGTACCAATTATCAGGGCACCTGCGGAGTGCAATGTATAAGCTAAAAGCAAGGTTTTTCTAGAAAACCCTTCGGAGAAAAGCATAATCCAGCCGCTGGCCACCATTACCACAAAACTTGCCATGGTCAACAGGGAATTGACTTTCTCGCCACCATTAAATTTTCCCTGTCGGGGTAATTTAACTTTAAGTCCAAAAAATTCACGGGGAAAGGCAAACAGGAAGGCTACATCATTTCGGGTCCAGTTAAAACAGGCTTTAATCCAGGCCAGAAAGGTTTTATGAGTACCAAGTAATAGAATTACTAGGGATAAAAACGTAAATATAAAACCCATCCCATGGTGAATATTCCTGAAAGCACGTAAAGTATCTGTTCCCAGGAAGCTCCCATAGCGGCTAAAGACCAGGGCCAGGCCGGTAATTAAAAGAACAACACAGGAAATGGCGTGGGTCCAGTGACCAAGGCGTTCGGCTAAATTAAACCGCTTAACCCTCTCGGCATTACTCTTCATCCCGCTTCCCTCCCTTAAAGGCGTTTATAGCCGTACCAACTACTACTGCTGCGGCGGCAGCTCCCATCAGGGCTTTACCGGCAGGATGAACGATGTTTTTCCACAAGTTTATCAGTCCTTCTTTTTCTAAATCCTTGGGAAGAAGGGAGCGGTCCAGGCCTTCTGCTAGAACATAAAAAGTACTTGTGCCAGCAACTTGAAGGGCCTTATGTTCGCGGATATACTGGTTAATATAGCTTTCCGGGTCATTTAGATCTCCAAAAATGCGGGCATGGGAGACACAGGTGCTCACGCATACCGGCACCAGACCGGCTGCCAGCCTGTGGTAGCAATAGGTACACTTGTCTACTATCCCGGTTCGGGCGTCTTTGAAACGCGCTCCATAGGGGCAGGCGGCTATGCAATAACCGCAACCTATACACTTATCTGGGTCGACTAGCACCACGTCTCCCTCAGCATGGTAGGTTGCCTGCACAGGGCAGACCTGCTGGCAGGGGGCCGCCTGGCAATGGTTACACAGGGTGGGTATTTTTATCTTTGTAACCATGGGGTAATCACCATAATCCCTTTCCCAGACCCTGGTTCGCCATTCGCCGCGGACAACCCCGTTTTCCATCTTGCAGGCAACCATACAGGCATCACAGCCAATGCATTTACGTAAATCGATTACCATGCCGTACTTTACGCTCATTTGCCTACCTCGCTTATTTTAACTCTGAAAATTATTTTGATAGTCAGCATCTACCCAGGCTGAACTTATTTTAGCGATTTCCCCAAAGAAGCCCCCGGCTGTCTGGCAGGCTAATAAAGCATAGTCATTGATCCACCTGCCCAGATGCTGTTCTAAAAAACGCTGCTGCCATTGCCGCCATTGCAACCCTTGCTGGAGACGGTTTGTTTTATAGGCCTCCAATTCGGCAAAACTTAAGTAGGCCATGAATGCCAGTTCAAAACCCAGGTAGTCCGCAATTGGGATTTCTTGTAAGGGTTTAAATATGTCCAGCTTCCAAGGATCAAAGCGGGATACTTGATAACAATCCCTTACATGTAATGTTAGCGGTCCATTCAAAGGTCCAAAACGTATTCTATTGCCGTTTAATTCCCTCTCTACGATGGCAGATTCAAAGGGAGGTACATACTTAGCGGATACATTCACAAAAAAGCGGTCATAAAACTCTTGTTTTATTTCCCCCATATCGATATTCACGGTGACAGTTAAACCTTCAGGGATGTACAGGTCATCTTGCAGCAGTTTAACCATTTTTGCCAGTTCTTCTATATAGATGGCGGTTGGTTCTTGTAAATAGCCCCTGGCCAGCAATTCGTATGTACGCGCCCGGATTTCAGTTGTTGCCGCAACCTCAACATCTAAGTCCTGGTAAAACGGCATCGTCTCACCTCTAAACCCTGACAATTTTATAACGCCCACCATTGCGGGCCGGTACCCCTGTTGCCAGATCACTCAGGCCGAACACTTTTTGTAAAGACTTATCCAGTGGTGAAACTTTGCCTGCCATAATACCGCCGCCCCGGGAGGCATCGCCGGCAACTTTCTTCTCGCCAACTTGATAACCCCTGGCACCATAGGCCCAGTGGCCATAACCGAAGTAAACGTTAACGGTTCCCCGGGCTATCCCAGGCCGTACCAGCAACTCACCTGTAACTTCACCGCCAGTTGCTGCCACCAGTTTTACTTTAGTACCTGTTTTCAGGCCCAGGACCCCTGCATCCAGGGAATTAATTTCGATATAATTGGTACTGCTCAAGTCCGTTACTACCGGTGCGTTGGCAATTAAAGAGATTGAGCGCAGTTTTGCTTTGCAATTTACCAATTTAAAAGGCCATTCATCTGGATTAAATGCTTCATCGACAGGTTTACCATCAGCAAAAACTTCCGGCTGCCAGCAAGCAGTACCTGCGAAAAATTCCCCCGTCATGGAATTACGACTGGTAGCCACCGTCTCATTGTAGATGGTAATTACCCCAGTATAGGCATCTTTTTGCCTTTCACCTTTCCAGTCTGAATCGTAAGGAGCAAACCTGCCGCCCCGGGCCATAACATAAGCCGCCCTGGGCCACTCTTCATTTTTGATTGCCCCGGCAACATTGAAAAATACTTTACCAAATTCCTGTAGTTTATATTCTTCAGGACTTATTTCAGGAACCGGGTTTTCATCATAAGCCACATTGACAACCGCTTTTAAGAAATAATCCTCAGGGTTATTAAGGGGATAACTGTTACCTGTAACATCTTTGATGGCGTCGTCGCCAAAACCGGGCAGGCCTATTTTTTTAGCTACATCAATGATGTAAGTCTCAAAACACGGATACCTGCCTGGACCGATCTCCTGCATAGGAGGCCGGACTACCGGCCAGCGTATAGAAGTGGCCTTAATCCCTGTATAGCCATAGATTGAAAGCAACCCCCAGCTTTCGTACTGAGTAGTATCAGGAAGGACATAATCAGCAACTGCGGCCACCTCCCCCATAAAAGGATCGATGGCAATAATCAAGGGGATGCGCTCAGGATTCTTAAATTCATTTATTATTTCTTCCCTGGCGGCACCTGGGGTGGCGAAGAAGAGATTGGCCATCCAGCTAACTAATATTTTTGCTTTATAGGGATACTCGTTAATAATGGAGTAGACAGCCTGATTATCCATACTGCTATTTAAAGGATACCAGGGCAATTTGGAGGGATAAGGGTTTTCGCCTTTTTTAACCTTCTCCTGGTACTCGGTGGTATACTCATATGGAAAATCACGGCTTAACCTCACACCGGAACGCCTTGGTGCATCGCTGATAGTATTTAGATCATAGCGTGGCCCCCGGCCAAAAGCAGCGTACCCTTGAGGGTCTTTGATCATGCCTCCACGTAAATTCCAGGAACCCATCAAAGCCGACAGCAAATATAGGGCCATGCCGGTATAAAACCCATTGGCCGCCGCGAGATTGCCCATCCCATCCACGCCTACTTTATACCCATGGCTGGTATATTCCCGGGCCAGTTCCTCTATTTTCTCCTTAGGAACGCCACAGATGCGGGCATAATCTTCCATAGAATACCTGTAAGCATTTTCTTTAAGAATATTCAGGGCCGTGGTGACTTTAATGCTCTGGCCATCATTATTTTGAATTACCCCGGAAAAGAAAAGTTCACCTGCTTCCACTCCGGTATTTTTGGCTGGTTGTCCCGTAACCCTGTCAATGACTATGTATTCATCGCCGTCATTGGTCCACCCCAGGTCTTCCGGGCGCAGTAGTTTACGATAATTAGGGTGCCCCGGATCGATGATTACCAGGTAAGTGCTGTTGGTATAGCTATAATAACCTTCTTTTTGCGCCGCAGCCATATTGGGTATGGCCAGGTATTTATAATCCAGACTATTGTTGGCAAACATCCAGCAGATCATGGCCATGATCAAAGCGCCGTCAGTAGTAGGCTTAATGGGCACCCATTCCGCCTTTTCTCCCGGCCCTACCGCACCGCCAGACATCACCGGGTCGACCACCGCAAATTTTAATTTCCCCTTAACTTTTGCAGCTGTTGTTCTCCTAGCGATAAGCTGCATCGGCCTGCCGCTAAACCCCGGAGAAGCTCCTATAAATAAGACAAATTCGCTGTTCAAAACATCGGGCTTGAAAAACGCCCCGCTATTGTTTGCTACTGCCTTCCAGGCAGGACTTTTGGCCCCGCCTCAGGTAGAACCATGGGTAAAATAGTTGATAGAGCCAAAAGCCCTCATAAATCTTGAGGCGAAGACCATCCTACCATCATCCCTGCCGCCAAAAAACACCAGCTGGTTAACTTTAGGGCCCAGTTCCGGCCGGTTGGGATCAATCAGGGTATTAAAATCCCTGACATGCCTCAAGCCTTCAATTTCCTGATTCTCGCCGATTTCGCTAAATAACTTCCCTCCTTCAATAGTTTCGTTAACAGCCTCTTCCCAGGTAATTGGTTGCCATTTACCTTCACCCCTTTTGCCGGCCCTTTTGAGTGGTACTAACAAACGCATGGGATCTTGATGGGCCTGAAGAGTCGCTAATCCTCTAGCACATAAAGTGGCCCTCGCGGTATTACCTTTTCCCTGATAATTGCTGAAGGCCAGATATGCTTCGGTAAGGGGAGCTTCGTATGGCAGATGTGGTTCACTATTAAGGGGATTATAAGGGTTGCCAAATACCTGTAAAATCTCACCCGTGCTGGCATCAATTTTCACTCTATTTCCGCAACAACTATAACACCCCAGGCACGCACTGTGACGCATAATTATACCTGCTGCCGGCATAACCTGGCCGTTCTTGGTGTTTATTAAAGCTTCCGGCTTCTGGCCGCTCTGTTTTTGCGGCAGTTCCGGGAAGGGCTCGGGCCTTCCAGCTGCACGAGCAGCCTGCTCCAGCCCTAATCCTCCTGCCCCGGTAATTCCCGCCGCTAATAATAATTTCAAAAACTCGCGCCGTCGCAATCGGACTTACACCTCACCAACTATAATTCATATTTTGAACAATCTTGCTGACTTGGTACTGATTATTAGGGGGCTCCGTTTTTTATACTTAAAATTTTCTATGGTATTTTTAACCACATAATAGACATCTTTAATTACACATCTAGTTTATGCTTGTAGTTACTAAAGATAATACATCCATATACCCCTAGATGGTAGTTATTTCTTTCACTATCCATGGTTAATTATAGCAATAACGTAACAGGAAGTCAATGATGAAAAGATAGCTATCGAAGGGATTTTGCAGTAGAATTCATATAAATAAAAAGACGAGAAGGTAATATACCTCAGGTTAGCAACCTTCCCGCCTTTTTATCATTACGGCGCAGCAACCTTATTAACCAGGCTCCCTATATTTTCCACCCTGATCTCAATGGTATCGCCTACCTCCATGGGGCCTACTCCTTCCGGAGTACCGGTCATGATTATATCTCCGGGTAAAAGGGTCATCACCTGGGAGATAAAACTCACCAGGAAGGGCACAGAAAAGATCAGCTGGGAGGTGCGGCCGTCCTGCTTCAGTTCGCCGTTTAAAAAAGACTGGACGCGGAAGTCAGAGACGTCTATCCCCCGCACAATATAAGGCCCAAGGGGTAAAAAAGTATCGAAGCTTTTGGCCCTGGTCCACTGGCCGTCTTTCTGCTGCAGGTCCCGGGCCGTAACGTCATTCCCAACGGTATAACCGAAGATATACTCCCCAGCTTCTTCTTCCTTAACATTATGGGCCTCCCGGCCGATGACCACTACCAGCTCCGCTTCGTAATCAAGGCGTTTGACCATGGGCCAGTAAATTATATTTTCATTAGGGCCAATAACGCTTGTCGGCGGTTTAATAAAGATAACCGGTTCTCCCGGCACCTCCATAGTCAATTCGGCAGCATGGCGCCGGTAGTTCAAACCCACGCAAACGGCCTTGCTGGGCTGGCAGGGTGACAGCAGCCTGACTTCGTTTAAATTATATTGCTGTCCATTTTCCCGGTACGCCCCAAAAATATCGCCTTCCAGGGCGATAATCATGTCCCCTTCTAAGCGACCATAGAAGACTCCTTCACCCACAGTAAAGCGGACAAATTTCTCGACTTTTTCCATATATGTTGCCTCCTCTAAGCTTTAAACCTTATTTTAAAAAGAAATATCTTCTTCGGCTACAATTTTGTTGCTTAAGCGTCCAAGGCCAGTAATTTCAATAGTGCAAATATCCCCTACTTGCATATAGGTTGGAGGTTTACGATCTTTTGCCAGTCCACCCGGCGTGCCAGTGGCTACAATATCTCCCGGTTGCAACGTAAAGATCCGGGAGAGGAAAGATACCAGGGTAGGTACATCATAAATAAGTTCTCGTGTATTGGAATCCTGCAGTAAACGCCCGTTGACCCAAAGTTTAACATCTAGGTTGCCCGGGTCAGGTATTTCATCCCTGGAAACAAGGTAGGGGCCACAGGGGGCAAAATTATCAAAGGTTTTACCCCTGACTACCTGTTTGTCCAGGGCCGTTAAGTCACTGGCGCTGACATCGTTAAAGATCATATAGCCAGCTACATAATCAAAAGCCTTTTCAACAGGTACGTTGCGGCCTTTTTTGCCGATGACGAAAGCCAGCTCTGCTTCGTAGCCCAGGCACTGGGTCATTCTCGGGTAGATGATCGGGTCATCCGGCCCGCAAAGGGCATTTTTGTATTTGGCAAAGATCCGCGGCTCAGGGGGGATCGGCAGGCCTGTCTCCCGGATAAAATCATGATAATTATGGCTCAGGCACACTATGCGCATGGGGTTCTGCACCGGTGCCCCCAGTTTAACTTCGCTGCGCTGGAAGATCAGGCGTTTACCAGAAGAGCTTAGATCCTCCAAACTAAAATCCTGGACCTCATCAAGGGCAGCCCGGGCAGCTTCCCAGGAGCGGCCACCGCCACTTAAAAATTCAACGCTATCGGGAGGAACAAGGGCCTGGGCCAGTTCTTTAGCGCGTTGTACTCCCTTACGGGTCAGATGGGTTTCATAGGCGTAGTTCAGATCTACTACCCGTTCCTCATTGGTCACGGCCCCTAAGCGGTAATCCCGCTCACCAAATTGATACATTACTAGCTTCATTACATATTTCCTCCTTATGAATAAAAATAATTAATTTAGCGCTGCAATGATAGCCGCGGTCATCTCTGCCGTCGTGGCCCTTCCGCCCAGGTCCCCGGTAAGAACCTTACCTTCCCTGAGGACCTTTGCGACGGCCATTTCAATAGCCCTTGCTGCTTGAGTTTCGCCTAAGTAATTAAGCATCATTGAGGCTGTAAGAATTTCCCCCAGCGGGTTGGCTATACCGCGGCCGGCTATATCAGGAGCAGTGCCATGAACAGCCTCGAAAAGGGCTACCTCCGGACCAAAATTACCGCCAAAGCCCAAACCCAAACTACCTGCCACCCCGGCAGCCAGGTCAGCAAGAATATCGCCGTAAACATTAGGAGCTAAGATAACATCATAATCCAGTGGAGCTTTAACAAGCTGAAAACACATATTATCGATCATCCGGTCGTTAAATTCTAGTTCAGGAAACTCCGCCGCCACCCGTCGCGCACTCTCCAGGAAAAGACCATCGGTAAGCTTAAGGATGTTAGCCTTGTGAGCCACTGTAACTTTGCGCCTGCCCATCCGGCGGGCATAGTCCATGGTAAAGCGGGCAACTTGCTCCGAAGTAGCCCTGGTAACAAATTTGAGGGCTACAGCCGCATCAGGGCCGACTTTCTGCTCTGCTCCTGCAAAAGTATCCTCTGTTGCTTCACGGACAACGATTATATCCACCCCTTTATAGGGAGAAGGAACGCCGTCAAAATAGCGGGCCCGCCGCACCTGGGCAAAAAGTCCCAGTTTACTGCGCAAGGTTACGTTAGGACTTGCCCACCCCCTGGCAACCAGATTGGTTAGCGGTCCCTTAATGGCTACTTTGTTGCGCTTAATTGAAGCAATGGTATCTTCCGGT
Organism: Moorella glycerini; assembly: GCF_009735625.1. Classification (NCBI taxonomy): domain Bacteria; kingdom Bacillati; phylum Bacillota; class Clostridia; order Neomoorellales; family Neomoorellaceae; genus Neomoorella; species Neomoorella glycerini. The sequence continues at coordinate 3,454,362 of NZ_CP046244.1, forward strand.
ACTGCCTCACCCACCATTTCTACTGCCATTTCTCCGGCCAGCATTTCTTCCCACTCGATGGCTATCCCTGTCGCCTCAACCACTTGGCGTGCTGCCGGAATCACTTCCCGACCAATGCCGTCACCAGTAATCAACGTTACCCGATGAGCCATAATTTTACCTCCCCTTACGGTAATGGAACCTTTAAGACCTGGCCAAATAAATAATAGGTAGCTAGAGAATAACCTGCTGCTGCGCTAATTAAAACCCACCAGTTGCGTACACCCCCCAGAAGCATTAAGGCTATAAGAAAGAAAGTAGTAGTTAAGAGATAACTGGTCGCATCAAAAAGCAGGATATAAATAATACTAAAAGCCAAGGTTCCAATAATGTACAAAAGCATTTTGCCTGCTTCTTTTTTATTTTCTTTTTTTATTTCCCCCTTTCGCCAGGACAATATTAATTGAGCAACGGCAAAAGCAAAAAGCAGGACACTGACAAGGCGGGGATAGAAAGCAGGCCCGGGATCAACGGGATTTATTTCTTGTTTAAAGGTTGCCAGGGAATAAAAAATTATCGCCAGTATAGCCATTCCCGCGCTAATACCCATTTCGCCATAACGCATTTTGATACCACCTGCCTTATCCAGGCCGGCAGCCAGTCAAGCTGCCGGCCTTTAGCAACTTTTACTTTTCCTTAACTTTTTGCAGTAACTGGCCAATTAGTTCATAGTCCTTGCGAGCGTAAGCTGCAAAGTCATCGGGACCCATAAAACCATCAGGCTGCTTATTTTTGGCCATGTACTCTTTAAAACCGGGTTCAGCCACTGCTTTCTTTATAGCATCAACTATTTTGGCTTTAACATCGGAAGGTAACCCTTTTTTTGCTATAAAACCACGGTATTGGGTCATGGTAATATCGTAGCCTAACTCCTTAAGTGTAGGCACTTCCTTCATGTGTTCCATACGCTGGTCACCGCTTATGGCCAGAACCTTTATCTGACCTGCTTCGACATATTGATTTACCGTGGCTGGAGCCGTACTGATTACCTGAACGTTGTTGCCTAACAGGTTAGTTACCGATTCCGATCCTCCTCCAAACGGAACCCATGTTATCTCGATACCGGCTTGTTCCGCTAACTGCAAAATCATTAAATGTAAAGCCGAACCTGTTCCCTGGCCGCCTATTTTAAGCTTGCCAGGATTTTTCTTGGCAAAATCAATTACATCATGCATTGTTTTAAATGAACTATTCGCTTTAACTGCTATGGCGTAAGGCTCTTTCTGGACGTTGGCTATGAACTCAAAATCGTCAATAGAGAAATCCTTTTTGAGTTCCGATTGTAATGCTGCTATCTGGGAAGCTGTAACTGAAGCTATAGTATAACCGTCTGCAGGTTCAGCTTTCAGAGCAGCAAACATCACTCCACCCCCGCCGCCTGGCTTATTAACAACAACCATGGGTTGACCCAGATATTTTTCGGCATAACGTGCCACTTCCCGGGCCATAACGTCGGCGGGAGAACCCGCGGTGGAAGAGTTAAGTACGGTTATAGGTTTGTTGGGGAAGGTAGAGGCAATTTTTCCAGTTTCTTTGGATGCTTCTTTAGGCGCCTCGGCAGGTTTGGAACCAGATGAACAACCTGCCAGTAAACTTGCAGCCAGTACCAAAGAAACAGTCAATCCCAGCCATCGCTTTTTTAACATGTTCTATTCCCTCCTCTAGTTTTTTAACCACGCTTTATCTTATTTTTTACTTAATTTCATAATTTATTTCATGTCCCCCACCTCCCCTTTAATTGGCAAGCTTTAACGGCCTGCTTTCTTCATTCCGCGAAAGAATTGATAGCCTATTGAGATGACTGAAATCAATAAGATTATTGACGCTATAGGCCTGCTTATAAATATAGCTAAACTTCCATCAGAAATAATTAAAGCCCGACGAAAGGAGGTTTCGATCATCTCCCCCAGGACGACTGCGAGAACTACGGGAGCAACAGGAAAATCATACTTCCGCATGATATACCCTATAATTCCAAACAGTAACGCTAACCACACGGTAAAAAGGTTGTTTGATTCCGCATAAGCAGCAAAAATAACCATGGCTAAAACTATGGGAGTTAAAATATTTTTCGGAACGGTTACTACTTTTGCCCAAAGTTGCGTACCCATTAAACCCATAGCTAACATCACAATATTGCCTACAAGCAAACTGGCAAATAAGCCATAAACCAGATCAGGTTCTTTGACAAAGAGCAATGGTCCGGGCTGTAATCCCTGAATTGTAAAAGCGCCTATTAAAATAGCTGCTGCTGCCGAACCTGGTATACCTAAAGCCAGGAGGGGAACTAAAGCTCCACTGACAACAGCATTATTGGCCGCTTCCGGGGCGGCAACTCCTTCCAAAATGCCGGTACCAAACAGTTCTGGATGTTTAGAAGCCCGTTTTTCTTCGCTATAAGCGATGAAAGAAGCAACAGCTTTCCCAGCCCCGGGAACTATACCAATTAAAAAACCTATAACTGTTCCCCTCAACATAGCCATATGGGTACTTAAATATTCTTTGATAGTAGGCAGAGCTCCGGAAATTTTTTGATAGGTAACGCTTCCCTCACCTATTTCTTCCATGGTCATCAATACTTCAGAAATAGCGAACAGGCCAATTAAAACTGGTATCAGGGGAATACCCTCAAATAAATTCATACTAACCGGCCATGTCTGGAAGGCACAACCAATCATGAAAATAGAAAGAAGTGATTACAAACATCTGATTTTCTGCTACATTGGACTTATCAGGGACAAAGGTTGAGTACATTTTGATGGTATAACCTCGAGTACTAACCTAACCTGATTGCCTTTGAGCACAGCCAATTGTCGCCCCTTGTTCTTAAGGACTTGGGAACAGCACGGGTGTTAAACTTCTTACTTTCTCGGGCAATCATCCCTGAAATCCAATGAAGCAGGAGGAGTTCTTATGCAAGACATCTTGGAAACCTGCTGTGGTTTGGACGTCCATAAAGATACCGTGGTTGCCTGCCTATTAAAAGGCAATATTGGCGAGGAACCGACAAAAACCATCCGCACCTTTTCCACCCTTCTGCCCGGGCTTGATGAACTGAAAGCCTGGCTGGAAGCAGAGAACTGCCGCCATGTGGCCATGGAAAGCACCGGGGTTTATTGGCAGCCTGTATATAACGTCCTGGAAGAAGCCTTTGACGGCAGTATGGTTTTGATTGTTGCCAACGCCCGGCACATGAAAAACGTTCCCGGTAAAAAGACTGACATGAAGGACGCTGAATGGATAGCTACCCTTTTACGCGCCGGATTGTTGGAAGGAAGTTTTATCCCCTCCAAACCTATCCGGGAACTCCGTAATCTAACCCGGTACCGCAAAAGTATTATCGAAGAGATTGCGTCGCAAAAGAACCGCATCGAAAAGCACTTACAAAGCTGCGGTTTCAAGCTCTCCACCTTCCTCACCGATATCTTCGGGGTATCGGGCCGGGCGATTATGGATCACCTTTGCCGTCACGGGAAGATATCCGCCCGGGAAGTAGAGACTTTGGTAAAGGGTCGTGCCAAGAGTAAGCTTCAGGAAATCAAGCAGGCTGTCAATGGCAAAATGGATGTTCACCAAAGGGAGTTCCTCAAGCTTTTGCTGGGCTGGCTGGATCAGCACTACGAGCATCTTCGATTGGTAGAGCAAAAGCTGGAGGAAAAACTTAATCAATACCAAAGACAACTGGAACAACTGGACGGCATCCCGGGGATTGACAAAACCGCTGCCGCCGCTATTCTGGCGGAAATTGGCATCGATATGAGCCGCTTTAAAACTGCGGAACATATCTGTTCCTGGGCGGGCTTAAGCCCCGGCAATAATGAAAGTGCAGGAAAAAAAAGTCCACTCGCACCACCCACGGTAACACCTATCTAAAGCGAATTCTTTGCGAAGTTGCCTGGTCCATCACCCGGGTACGCGACAGCTATTTATCGTCCTGGTACTGGAAGGTCAAGCAACGCCGCGGGGCCAAGAAAGCCCTTATCGCTTTAGCCAGAAAGCTCCTGGTAATCATTTACAACTTACTAAAAAACGGTACAGACTACGACGAGACTGCATTTGAGAAAGCCAAACAAAAGCAAGAAAGGTTTCGGATCAAGAAAATTATTGCTGAGGCCCGGAAGCTGGGACTCGAGGTAAGGGAAGTCGCCCAGGTCGTTTAACACTATACCCTCAAAAAGGATTAACCTGGCTGATGCAAGTTCATGCATCTGCTAGCTTATTATTGCCTTTTTACGCCCTGCCTGGTAGGGTTATTTACTTGATGAAGATCATTTGTTAGGTTATTTTCGTGTTAAAAATATACCTGCTGGTCCCACTGACGGGGTCTATACCTATGGTGGTAATCAAAAGGCCAAAGAATACCGCAATAAAACCTTTAATCCAGGACTTCCCCCCCAAGCTAGCCACCATAGTAAGACCAAAAATACCCAGGGCAAAATATTCCGGAGGCCCAAAACTCAGAGCTATTCTAGCTAAAGGGATGGAAATTAATATCAGAGCTATTGTACTGGTGATTCCCGCATAGGCAGAAGCCACAATAGATACTCCTAGGGCCTTGGCAGGTAATCCTTTTTTAGTTAGCTGGTAACCATCGAACGTCGTCGGTGTAGAACCGGCTTCTCCAGGGACGTTAATAGTTACGGCTGTAATCGACCCACCGTACTCGGCCGCGCCATAGAGGGCTGTTAAGAGCACCAGGCTGGTCAAAGGAGGTAAATTGAAAGTAAAGGGTAAAAGAAGGGCTATTGCCATACCCGCACTCAAGCCAGGCAAAGCCCCGACCAGATAACCTATAATTGAGCCCGCTATAATTGCAACAATATTCTGCCACTGTGTCAACAGGCTAAAGCCTGTGATTAAATTGGCCAGCACCCTTTCACGCCTCCTTTATCGCATGTTCATTTGCTGCAAGCATGTTTTTCAACATATTTAAGCTGGCCCGGTCAAGAACATTTTCATAGATTAAAACCTTTTGTTCCGGTTTAAGCAGAGTTTCCACACTTTTGTAAGCAGCGCGGGAAATAATTAAATATTCGGCTTGCCTGATATAATTTTCATATTCAGGATCATCAAGGCCACAGGAAACGAGTTTTTCAAAGTTAATACCAGCATCAATGATTGATTGAGCAACTTCTAAAGCACCATGCCTGCGTACCATAACAACTGTTATTTTGGCCTTGGTCGGCCACCTGGAAACTGAGAGCATAAGGTCCATGTAGGGTCCGGCAGTTACCCCGACAATATCTACCGTTTGGTTGTGTAATAACTTTTTAACTTCATGCAAATGGGTAAAGGTGGTCACCACTAATGCAGCGCCTGCAATTACTCCTTGAACAGCAGGATTCCCTTCCCTGAGTTCCTCTAAAAGGTAGGGAATAACCTTTATGTTCACCTCCTTCTCGATATCGTTTTTGTAAGATTCCAGTACCGGTTGATTGCACTCGACAAAAACAAGGTAACGCCCGCTGGGCGGAAGGGGGGCAGCATCATGAGTATTACCGACAAGAGAAATGGCGGCAATCAAATCATCAGGTGAGTAACCCATTTCCCGGGCTTGTCGGACAGTATGGCGCGCCAAGTCCATTAGAGCTTCACTGGGTTGTGTAATTTGACTTGACCGGGTCTTAACAAAAATACCCGCGCCCTGTCTAATCTCAACCAGGCCATCTCGGGCCAGCATTTTAAGGGCATTATTAATCGTCTGGCGGTTAACATGTAAAAATTGGGCCAGTTGCCTGCTGCTGGGCAGCCTGGTGCCCGGGGCAAACTGTCCTGACAAGATTAAATAGCGAAGCTGTTGTTCGATCTGGAGGAAAAGGGGGATCTCGCTATCCCTGTTAACAACTAATTTCATGTTTGCTTTCCTCTGACATAGTGGTTTGCTGGTATATTGGTTTATTCTTGTGTACCAGTATACCACCAATATATTCTTCTGTCAAGATGGAATTCAAATAAATTGTGCCTATATTTTGTAACTAAAATCCATAACGCTTGTACTGCAACTAGTTTTCTGTAAAATCAATAGCCTGGTGATATGTTCTTCCCTGCATACCACCAGGCCTTTAAATATCATCAAAGAGATTAGTCGGGAATAATTATACTCTACTATAACTACTATACTCTAGCATAATTCCAAACTCACGTCCAGGGCAGCGACGCTATGGGTCAGGGCGCCAACGGAAATATAGTCGACGCCGGTAGCCGCTACTTTCGCTACCCGGTCCAGAGTTATGCCGCCGGAAGCCTCTACTAAGGCCCGGCCGCCAATCACTTCTACGGCCCGGCGCATCTCCGGGAGAGACATGTTGTCCAGCATAATCAGCTCCATCCCAGCGGCCAGGGCCTCTTCGACCTGGGCCAGGTTTTCAACTTCCACTTCAATTTTCGTCGTCAGGGGAATGGCCCGGCGGATCCTGGCCACCGCCGCGGTAATACTCCCGGCCGCTTTAATATGGTTATCCTTGAGCAGGACGGCATCCCCCAGGTCCAGGCGGTGGTTGACCCCGCCCCCCATGCGGACAGCGTATTTATCCAGGAGGCGCAGGCCGGGAACGGTCTTGCGGGTATCGCAAATTTTAGCTTTATAGGGCTTAACTTGCTCTACATAACGGGCCGTCAGGGTAGCGATGCCCGACAGGCGCTGGAGAAAATTTAAAGCCACCCTTTCAGCCCCCAGGATGGCCACCAGAGACCCCTCTACCCTGGCTACCCTTTGCCCGGCGGGAACCTGGCTACCATCGGTTACCAGGGGTGTAAAGGTACAGCCCGGGGGTATCATCTGGAAGGCCAGCCCGGCTACCGGCAGGCCGGCAATAATCCCCTCCTGGCGGGCGATGATTTCCCCCCGGCCGCGGTCGGCAGGGGTAAAAAGGGCGCTGCTGGTCAGGTCTCCCGCGCCCAGGTCTTCTTCCAGGGCTCTTTTGACTATTTCTGTAACTGCGAGCAAATTGAGCATATTAGAATCGCCTCCGGGGATAGGTGGAAAGTGATAATTGAGTTGCGCTTCAATTGCCAGGAAATTGTTGGAGCGGGACTTCCATAGCTTCCTTCTCCCTGGCCAGCACCAGCCGCTTGCGGTAGGCGGGATCGGTTTCCGGGAAGTCCTCGCGGTAATGAGCGCCCCGGCTTTCCCGGCGCCAGGTGGCGGCAGTAATAATTAAATGGGCCACAGTCAGCATATTGCGGATCTCTGCCGCTAGGCGGTCCCGGGCTGGATAACCCAGTAACGGCCACCAAGATTCCAGGGTGCTGGCAGCCTCTTGTAAGCCCTCCCCATTGCGAATTAAACCTACCCGCTGCTGCATAATTTTCTGGACGGCCAGCCAGTTGCCGGTATCCTCCCGGCCGCCCTCTTTTAGCGTGTTGTATTTTAGCCGTGGACAAGGGGATGGCTTGAGTTCCTGGTTTAAAAGTTCGGCGGCAATCCGCCCGCCAAAAACCAGGCCTTCTAGCAGGGAATTGCTGGCCAGGCGGTTGGCGCCGTGGACCCCGGTACAGGCCACTTCGCCGCCGGCATAAAGGCCGGTAATATTAGTCCGCCCGTTTAAGTCCGTCCGCACCCCGCCCATAAAGTAATGGGCCGCCGGTGCCACGGGCAACCATTCCTTTAGCGGGTCTAATCCCAACTCCCGGCAGGTGGAGGTGATGGTGGGAAAACGGCTTTCCACCAGTTCGCCCTCGAGGTGGGTCAGGTCCAAATAAACGTGGCCGGACCCGTGCCGGGCCATCTCGCTGGCTACCGACCGGGAGACGACATCCCGGGGGGCTAGCTCCCCCAAGGGGTGGTAGGCAGGCATAAACCTTTCGCCGGCTTGATTGCGTAAAATCGCCCCTTCGCCCCGGACGGCCTCAGAAATCAAGAAACCGGGTGCGCCGGGGTGCACCAGCACGGTAGGGTGAAACTGGTAGAACTCTACGTCCATGACCTCAGCCCCGGCGCGGTAGGCCATGGCCACGCCGTCGCCGGTAGCTACTGCCGGGTTGGTCGTAACGGGGTAAAGTCGCCCGGCGCCGCCGCAGGCCAGGACCACGGCACCGGCCATGACGGCTTTAATGTCCCCTTCCCCGGTTAACACCAGGGCGCCACAGCAACGGCCTTCAACAACCAGCAGGTCCAGGGCCATGGTCCCCGGCCACAGCTGAATGTTTCTGGCTCCTGCCGCTCTGGCAGCCAGGCCCTGCCAGATGATAGCCCCGGTGGCGTCGCCGCCGGCGTGGAGGATGCGCCGCCGGCTATGGGCTCCTTCCTTACCCAGGGCTACCTTATCGCCTTCACGATCGAAGGGTATACCCCATTCAATCAGCTCCTGCACTCGTCCAGGCCCTTCTGTTACCAGCACCCTGGCGGCAGCAGGGTCCCCCAGGCCGGCAGCCGCTGTTAAAGTATCTTCCAGGTGTAATGCGGCAGAATCTTCCTCATCAATGGCAGCGGCAATTCCCCCTTGCGCCAGGTCGGTAGCACATGCCGCCGGGTTATCTTTAGTTACCAGGACCACCCGAAAGCGTCCGGCTATCTTTAAAGCTGTATAAAGGCCGGCAATGCCGCTGCCGATAACCAAAATATCGGTCTCTTCCCGGGGTAAACCAGTAAGATTAAAATTGACGAGATAACGGGGAACTTCCCAGCCCATACAGTTACCAGCCTCGCCTATCTTATTGCCAGCATCCGCTCCAGGGCGCGGTAGGCCCGGCTGCGGGTGGTTTCCGGCACCTGGACTACCGGCTGCATCTCCCGTAAGCAGCGGGCTATCTTCTCCAGGGTGGTAAGCTTCATATTGGGGCAAACCAGCCCCGGGGACAAGAGATAAAATTTTTTCTCCGGATTATCTAGCTGTAGGCGGTGGAGAATGCCCATCTCCGTACCGATCAGAAACTCTTTCGCCCTGCTTTCCCGGGCATACTTGAGAATAGCTCCAGTACTACCCACAAAGTCGGCCGCCCGGGTGACTTCCGGCCGGCACTCGGGATGGACCAGGACTTCGGCCTCCGGGTGGGCCGCCCTGGCCCTTTCTAGCTCTTCGAGGGTCACCCGGTAATGGGTAAGGCAGCCGCCATCCCAGGGGATTATCTCTTTGTCGGTAAACCGGGCGACAAAACTGGCGAGATTCCGGTCCGGGACAAAAAGTATTCTCCGCTGGGGCAAGGACTGAACGACCGCCACGGCATTGCTGGAGGTACAGCAAATATCGCTTTCGCCCTTAACATCGGCTGCAGTATTCACGTAACAGACTACTGCGGCATCCGGATATCTGGCTTTAGTCTCCCGCAGGGCCTCGACATCAATGCTATCAGCCAGGGGACAGCCGGCCTGGCTATCCGGCAGGAGGATTATTTTTTCTGGTGCCAGAATGCTGGCACTTTCCGCCATAAAGCGTACCCCGGCTAAAACTACCACCTTTGCCCTGGTAGTGGCAGCATAACGGCTGAGGGCCAGAGAATCGCCCACAAAATCAGCTATATCCTGGACGGCATCCTGCTGGTAATTATGGGCCAGGATTACCGCCTGGCGTTCTTTTTTTAGTTTTTCTATTTCTTGCACCAGTTCCGACATGGGTTCTCCCCTCTTTTGTCTTATCAGCTGTCTTGTCATTTAAGATTATTATAAATCCCGTTTATTACCCCGTCAAGAAAGGGATTATTGTACCTGGCCGGGGAATAATAAAACTAACAGTAAATGATTTAAATTATAAGGAGGGAGGTTTTCCTTTGCACGTTAAAGTAGTAGAACTGGTGGGCGAATCGCCCCATAACTGGAAGGATGCTGTCCAGCAGGCAGTGGCTGAAGCCAGCCGGGAGGTAAAAAACATCTCTGGCGTCGAGGTTTATAACCTGACTGCCAATGTTAGAGACGGCAAACTAACCGAATTCAAAGCCAATGTGAAAATCGCTTATGCCGATCACAGCGCCGATCTATAAACATGGAAGCCCCGGGAATCGCCGGGGCTTTATATCAGCTAAAAACTCCAACCCAGGTACTTAACAATATAGCGGGCATACTGACGAAAATCATCAAGGTGGTGGTTCATGATATCGGCCACTTTTTCCATATCTACCTTGCCATATTCATGGACCAGAATTTTTCTAAATCCTGACATACCGGAAATATCCCGGGCGAATTTTTTAGGTAAAACCCCTAGTTCGGCAAGTTCACCAAAAATATTGCTGTATTCATCTACAATAATTCCTTCTTCAGCCAGGATATGCGTACCTATATCCAGTACAACCTGGATGCTGAGTTGCAAACCATGTTCTACGATCCAGGCTAGTTCCATATTTTTTCCCAGGTCAGGAGCCTTAACATGTTTATACTTCTCAAGTTGAGCTAGATAACTTTCCAACTGTTGCAATTTTCGATTGATAACGGCCGCATCAACCATCCCTTGCACCCCCAAAGCGTCCTTCGGCCAATCTCTTACGTAGGTACTGCTCCTGAATCTTCTGCACGGGCCGGAAATCAAGATAATCCCGCATGGTTTTTTCGTGGAAAGTTATCCGAACCCGGGTATCGCGGCATAATAGGAGTTTTCCATCCCGCAGGACACGAAAACGCAGGGGTAAAGGTGCTTCATTAAGGATAACAAAATCCAGCAGTTCCCGCAGCTCCTGCCTCATGGCAACAAGCAACTCACTTTTATAACCATAGTGACCCACCGGCGGTAAACGGAGTTCATCCAGAAAAACGGCCACGTCTACATCACTCAGTTTATTCGCCGTTCCCCGGGCGTGGGAACCAAAGAGATAAGCAAACATAATTTCTTTTCTCGTTATCAGGGCCTCCCGCAAGCGTTCTTCCAGCGAAAGGGAAGTATTCTCCATTTAGCTCACCGCTTCGTTCCTACTATTATCTTGCGTTACAGGTATATTATACCATCGGCCTTCCGAAATGTCGAGCAGTCTTTATCGCTATCCCTGCCATACCTTGATATGCACCTTGCGCCGGCGGGGACCGTCGAATTCGCAGAAATAAATGCCCTGCCAGGTACCGAGCACCAGGTTGCCGTTATGGACAATCACCGTCTTGCTGCTGCCCATGAGGGAGGTTTTGATGTGAGCCGGCGAGTTGCCTTCGCCGTGGCGGTATCCTCCCACTGGAACTATCCTGGCCAGAGCTGCCAGGATATCGGCCGCCACATCCGGGTCGGCATTTTCATTGATGGTCACCCCGGCCGTCGTGTGGGGTACGTAGACCATGCAGAGGCCTTCCTTTACACCCGCCTCCTGTACTGCTCTAGCTGCCAGGTGGGTAATATCAACCATGGCCTCTTTACTTGGCGTCTGGAGATCAAAGGTAAAAAGCATCCTGTCCTTCCTCCTGAAAATTGCTGCCGGAAACCATGCCGTCTTTTTCTTAAGGGCCTGATCCCCAGCCCGCACCCCCATCGCCACTATCCAGGTCAACCCTGGTTTTGTTGCCCTATAGCACGGCCCGCCGGTTACCTTTAAGGGCCCGGGCTTCCTCCAGGTAATTATAAATGGTATACTTGGAAACTGCCAGGGCCTGGGCGACCACATCCACCGCCCCCTTGACCAGGAAAATACCCCGGTCATCGAGCATTTCCACGGCCTTGACCTTTTCTTCCTTGGTCATGACCGGTACCGGTTTGCCCAGTTCCTGCAGGACGTTTTCCACTACGTTGTCAACCACTTCGTTAATGTCCCGGGCAAACTGCTCCTGGGTACGTTCAAAACCTGCTTCCGCCAGGTCCTTTAGCTGGCAGAAGTCTTCTAAAATATTTTTAGCCAGCTGGAACTCAGTAAGATCAAAGTTAATACAGAGGCAACCAATGATCTTGCCGCTGTTATCACGGATAAAAATGGTTGATGATTTCAATACCTTACCGTCCTTAGTCCGGTTAAGATAGCCGATTAAATCCTTGGTGGCGTCGCCGTAACGTTGCAGGGCTTCCAGCACCAGGTTGGTAACCGGGGCGCCGATTTCTCTATTAGTCACCGATCCGGCTTTGAAAATAAGGGAACTGGACGGCTCGCTGAGATCATGCAGAACAACTTCACAATTTTTACCAAAAGTTGCTGCTATACCCCTGGCTACAGGTTTCATGGCCTCCAGGGCCGGGTGAATTTGGTCGCTTGCCATGGTTACCCCCCTTGTTAACCTTTATGCTTAGTATTATACAAAAAAATACCTTATTTGTTGAGATGTTTAAGGAATAATTACTTGATGACTGCCAATAAGAAGAGCAATATTAGTTAAAAAAAAGCGGCTGACTCGCCATACCAGCCGTTATATAATACCGTACTCCTGGCCTAAGTGCTTCAACCCTTCTAAAGTTGTATCCTCCAGGTATACACCTTCTTTAAGGTGTTTTTCCCTCTCCCTAGCTCCTCTTTCTCCAGGAAGGAGTATTTTTTTAAAGCCAATAGCCAGGGGGGAATTTTTTATCATCCGAACAAACTCCTCTAAGCGCTCGTAAAATTCATCCAGGAGCATGAACTTAGTTATATCCAGTGCCATGACTAAATGCCCTGTATCCAAGGGCTTACTGAAGTCTGGTGGGACTAAAGAACCGACCTTTGTGGCAAAAGCAGCGCCGGTTAATACGCCCGCCAGAATATCTACCATTACTGCGAGACCGTATCCCTTATGTTCTGACATGGGCAGTACAGCACCGCGTAAAGCTTCAATAGGGTCCGTAGTAGGTTCGCCATGATCGTTTATCGCCCAGTCTCGCGGAATAGGTTTCCCCTCACGTGCCGCCAAAATAATGTTACCGCGGGCCGTCTTACTTAACGAGAGATCAAGTACTAACGGTTCTTCATCCTTGCGGGGTACGGCAATAGCAAACGGGTTGTTGCCCAGGATGGGCTTATAACCTCCCCAGGGTGCCATTACGGGTGAGGTATTCGTAAAAACTATACCGATCATGTGGTGGTAAGTTGCCTGTACAGCAATAACTCCTAGCGCTCCCAGATGGTTGCTATGCCTTACTCCAACTATGCCCACACCATAATCTTTAGCTTTAGTTATGGCTAGATTTAAAGCATGCCGGCCTACTACAGGCCCAAAGCCATTATCCCCATCAACCACAGCAACGGCACCTGCATCATTCAGTACTTTAACTTTTGCCGCCGGGTTCAATACTCCCTGCTTAACACGCTCCAGGTACATACCGAGCCGGGCGACACCGTGGGTATGGACACCGCGGAGATCGGCTTCGATTAAGGCCTCCACAAGTATCTGGGCATCTTTTCCTGGCACTCCCGCCTTTTCAACAATAGCCCGACAATAAAAATCTAAATACTGAGCCATCACCGGATTACTTAAGAACTCCCTAGCCACTAATATAACCACCCTCTTAATGCATTCCTAGCAAATTCGGGATTAACATTACGACACCAGGCATGTACGTCAAAATCAAAGCCCCTAAAATCATAATGAGTAAAAACGGCATGATGGCAGGTGTTAGTTTTTCAACAGAAACGTTGCTTAACCGGCTTGCCACAAATAGCGATAGGGCAACTGGCGGGGTTATCTGTCCAAGGCCTAATACCATTGTCATAACGACACCGTAAAAAACAGGATCAACTCCTAACTTTGTAATAACCGGCAAAAGAATCGGTGCCAGGATTAAAATAGCAGGTCCTTGGTTCATAAACAGTCCTGTAACTAAATAAATGATGTTTAATAACAGCAAGACAATAAACGCATTAGATGAGAAGGTCAATATCTGTTCAGTCAAAGCTTGAGGTATATTCTGGTTAGTCATAAACCAGCCAAAAATCGTAGCAGCTCCAGCGACTAACATAATAGTTGCGGTACTTTCGGCAACATCATAGGCAACTTTAATCAACCTTTTCAGGTCAAGCTCACGGTAAACAAACGCGCCTACAAATAAAGCATATACGGTCGCGACTACTCCAGCTTCTGTTGGAGTAAACACCCCGCCATAAATACCTCCCAGGATGATAACAGGAACTAAAAGGGCCCAAAAGGACTCTTTCAACGCTTGTAATAGTTCATTAAGGTCCGCTCGCTTCTCTGAACGATAACCTATCTTTTTAGCTATCAGGTAAGCAGCTACCATTAGAAGTAGCCCGAGAATAACCCCTGGCATAATTCCGCCCATGAAAAGTGTAGCTACCGAAACATTAGCCGTAACGCCATATAAAACCAGCGGGATGCTCGGCGGAATCAATATACCCAGAATTCCAGCAGCTGCAGCTAAGGCAGCAGAATATTTGACATCATACCCTCTTTTCGTCATCTCAGGTATAGTAACAGAACCTATGGCAGCTGTAGTAGCCGGGGCAGACCCTGAAAGAGCACCGAAAAACATACAGGCAAGTACTGTTACCAGAGCCAGACCGCCTGAAATATGACCGACTAATGCCGAAGCAAATCTAACCAGGCGTTTGGCCATTCCTCCATGTTGCATAACTGCCCCAGCCAAGATAAAGAAAGGAATGGCCAGTAAAGGATAACTATCCAGGCTGGTAAACATTTTTTGAGTAACTACCATCAAGGGAATGTCAGCCAGATAAAGACCCGCAATAACTCCAACAATCAGAGCTATAGCTATAGGAAGACCTATAATCAACCCTACAGCAAACGTAACAAGTAATGCTTCTACCATCGGTTTTCCTCCCCTGACTAGTTTGCTGCACTCTTCGTTTGTTCAGCATCTCGAGACTGCATAATTTCCATTACCTGTTCCAGGAGAAAAACTGCCATAAAAAACGCACCCAACGGTATTACGACATAAGGATAAGCCATAGGAACCTTTAAGGCATCCGATTTTTGCCCCATATTCATCACCATTAATTGCCATCCCTGGATTATTAGTAGTCCACAGAACGCTAAAAAGATTATATATGCTAATATGTTAACCAGTTTCCTAAATCTCACGGGTATGGCATTTATTACTAAGTCCATAATTATGTGGGCCTTCGTTCTTACAGCAGCAGCACTGCCTAAAAACGTTAACCACACAAATAGATACCTTGCTAATTCTTCCCCCCAAGGTAAGGGTAATTTTAATACATACCGAAGTACCACCTGGAGGAAAGTCACTCCTGTCAAGACCATAACAATGGCCACAAGAAGTAATCGTAGAATTTTAAAAACGTAATCGTTACATTTTTTAATCCAGTACAAAAATTATACCCTCCCTTTTGAACTTGCCACGGGCGGTGCAGAACTACTCTCTGTACCGCCCGTGGCAAACACTTTTAGCTGGCTTTTTGCGCAGCTTCAACCAGATCCTTGCCAATCTTTGGCACCCAGGCATCGTATATGGGCTTAACTGCTTCTATAAACTTGGATAAATCTTTTACTTCGTTAACCTTTACCCCATACTTTTCTTCCATGTTTTGGCGATATTCTTCAGCTTGCTTACGAGCCACTTCTCTCTGGTACTTCATAGCTTCCTGGGCACTTTCTTGTATAACCTTTTGCAGTTCAGGAGAAAGTTTATCAAACTTGGCTTTATTCATTATGAGCACCGCTGGAATATACGTATGTCGAGTAAGGGAAAAGTACTTCTGTCCGGCTTCGTAAAATTTTGCTGCCATGAAATGAGCCTCTGCAGCCTCAGCACCATCTACTGCCCCTTGAGCCAGAGCTGTATATAATTCACCCCAGTCAGTGGTCATGGGTAAGGCACCCAGGGCCTTAAAGGTTTCCGTATACACTTGATTCGGATAGACCCTTAATTTAAGTCCTTTTAGATCCTCTAAAGTATTAATAGGCTTGTACTTATTAAAGACGTGCCTGAAGCCGTTTTCTCCATAAGCAAGTAGCTTAAACCCTTTTTCTGCAGCCGCCTTCTTTATAGCATCGCCAACTGGTCCATCCATAATAGCGTCTGCCTGCTTGTAATCCTTGATTAAGAAGGGCAGGTCAAACAAGTAAGCTTGAGGAACCCACCTGGAAAGATCGGGGCTACCAACTAATTCCATATCCGCCGTACCAACTTTTACTCCTTCGGTTCTATCACGGGTCCCGCCGAGAACTCCGCTAGCATATACCTCGATCTTTATTTGCCCCTTGGATTTTTCCTGTACTAACTCAGCAAACTTCTTCAAACCAATCTGAAAAGGATGATTCTCAGGTTGACTATGCCCCACCTTAAAAACATAGGTAGCCTGTCCTCCATTTCCAGCTTTTGCGCTTTCTTGTGAGCTACTCTTTTTACCGCAGCCAGATATCAGTAAAACCATCAAAAGAAAGATGCTTATTAGCTTTCCAGCCAACGAAAAGGACTTTACTGATAACATTATACCTCTTCCTCCTCATTATAAATATTTCACAAACCTAAGATGTACAACGCGATGGGATAAGCTACTCAAAACTTAGCTTCACATCTCCCTCCTCTTTCCAAAAAACAAAGTTGGTCTACTAACTTGTCTTCACAGAAAATGCCAGCCCCCTTTCAAGAAAGTATTCCACCCTAAAGACTTATACCTATGCGGTGAATAGCAAAGCCTGTCATCTCTTTTAGAATTTCCGACTTTGTCATCTTACCCGAGAGCACTTCCAATACTTCGTTGTAAATAAGGTCTGCTGCCTCTTGAATGCCCATGGTACCCGACAAAATTCCGCTCAAATCCAAATCGACAGTGTCCTGCATTAGTTGGTACGAAGTGTTGTTACCCGTAATCTTAATTGTGGGCATGATAGGGTGAGATATAGTATGGCCACCACCAGTTGAAAATACCAAAACTTGCGCCCCGGCAGCAGCGATACCAGTAATCGACTCGCTACCATGGCCCGGGGTATACATAAGGTACACACCGGGAACCCTTCCCGGCCTTTCACCGTAGCCAATAACATCTTGAATGGGGGCAGAACCGCTCTTCTTGGCACCGCCAAGAGACTTTTCCTCGATGGTACTTATGCCACCAGCGATGTTGTCCCCAGTAGGCTGCGAGCCACGGATATCCTCTCCAGTAGCTAGAATACGTTCTTCATAGCTCTGGATAGCCTTATAAATCTTTTGCACTACTTCTGGAGAAACGGCTCTTGAGGCCAGCCATTCCTCGGCACCCATAAGTTCAGGAAGCTCCGCCAAAATGGAACGGCTACCCTCCCTAATAAAGCGATCAGAACAAATCCCCAAGGCCACATTGGAAGATAAGCCTGATGTAGTATCCGAGGTGCCGCAGTTAAGTCCCAAAATAAAATTTGACACCTCAGCTTTTTCTCTCGTCAGGGTAGAAAGTTTTCGCATGATATGCATGCCTTTACGCGTGGCTTCGGCTACTGCATTAATAGCACCCCCAACGGCCCGGATGTTCACTGTTTCTACTGGTTTACCAGTCTTGGAAATTTCGTGTGCTATATCATGAATGTTACAAAGTTCTTCCCTGAAATGAACTATTACTACTACTCCGCCAACATTCGGATTTTTTCCCATACCACAAAGAATATCAAAAGTCATTTTCAGATCGCTTTTCGTCTGGGAACGTCCAAGAGGATGGGTAATAGGAATGGCTCCATAGAGAGAATTAGCTACCCGTTCGACTACACTGTTGGCATAAATTGTAGCCGACAAAATTAACAGATAATTTCTTGCCCCTACTGTCCCATCAGGACGAACATATCCCATAAAACTACCCATGGCACCACCTCCTCTTCTTAACCAAAATCGCCTCTCCCTCTCATAGATTCGATATTATGTACATGAACATGTTGCCCAATCTCTATATCTTGTGTAGCCCGGCCAATACTCAGGCCGTACTTCACGCCCTTCCTTATGGGCTTAATAGCAATTTTGTGCCCATAAGGAATATCTGCTTGGACTGTGATTTCTTTAATTTTTCTATATGTTTCCACCTGTATTGCCGCGCCTTTCTTTACTCCGTGGCTTAAAATAGTTGCTACATTATCTTTTTCCTCATCAATAACCCATGCTATTTTTGTCATTCTCTTATCCTCTTTTCTTCTAGATAACACTTAGACGTAGCAACATGTATGTGGTCCGACCTATGATGATGAGAAAAGTATTCGACATTTTTTCCATTTTTCCTCTCGATTATATTAAATTTTTTTGTATGATATACTTATTTTTTTGGAATAATATCTCCTTACTAAATCTCAGCTTCTTTCTCCAATACCGGCAGGTCTAACTCTACCATCTCCGGGTACTTCAGGCCACTACCGGTGTTTAGAACGACCACCTTTTCATCGGGCTTCAGGAAGCCGCTGGCCAGCAGCTGCTGCGCCCCGGCTACGGCGGCAGCACCTTCGGGACAAATAAACATACCCTCGGTCCTGGCGACAAGTTTTACCGCTGCCAGGATCTCATCGTCGCTAACACTTACCGCCGTACCACCGCTTTCGTAAACCGCCTCTAGTACCAGAAAATCACCTAAAGCCTTGGGCACCCGGATACCGCCAGCAATAGTCTGCGCACCGTGGAAAAACTCCGACTCCTTCTTGCCTTCCTGGAAAGCCTTAACAATAGGAGAACACCCTTCTGCCTGGACGGAAATCATCTTGGGTAAGGGTCCTTTAATCCAGCCAATGGCCTGGAGTTCTTGCAGGGCTTTCCAGATGCCGATGATACCCACCCCGCCGCCGGTAGGATAAAGGACGGCATCGGGTAGCTCCCAGTTAAATTGCTCGGCAATTTCTAAACCCATAGTCTTCTTGCCTTCTATGCGGTAGGGCTCTTTTAAAGTCGAAGCATCAAACCAATCGTATTTCTTCACCCCCTGAGCAATAATTTTTCCGGCATCGGATATGAGGCCTTTAACTAGATAAGTCCGAGCACCGCTGACAACGCATTCTTTTTTGGCCAGGTCTGGGGCATCAACCGGCATCACTATAATCATTTCCATACCAGCTTTAGCGCCATAAGACGACCAGGCGCCCCCGGCGTTGCCTGCCGTGGGCATGGCAATTGTTTTTATACCCAATTCCTTAGCTCTGGAAACGCCGACGGCGGCACCCCGGGCCTTAAAAGTCCCGGTTGGATTTAAGCCTTCATCTTTGATATAAAGTTGCTTAAATCCAAGCTCCCGCCCCAGGTTGTTGGCAGCAAAGATAGGAGTAAAACCCTCTCCCAGGGAAATGATATTTTCTTCCCGCTCCAGGGGCAAAAACTCCCAGTAACGCCAGAGGTCGGCCCGCCGGCCTTTTAAGTCTTCTTTTTTCACTTCCTTCCCCAAACGTTCCATTTCATAGCGCACCAGCAATGGTGAACCACACTGGCAAAGATTATGAATCTCCGTTGCTGAATAAGTACTATGGCACTTCGGGCATTCCAGGCAACGAACAAAGCCCATTATTTTTCCTCCTCCTTGACCGGCTATACATTTTTCCAAATAAACTAGTGGCTATTATAGCCAGGCAATATTCTCATCCACCTCCATCTCACTTATTTTTCAACCACCGCCACTGCTTCAATTTCCACCAGCACATCTTTGGGTAAGCGGGCCACTTCCACGCAGGAACGGGCCGGGGGTTCCTTGGTAAAATAGCGGCTGTAAACCTCATTAATCGTACCGAAATCATTCATATCTTTAATGTACAGGGTTGTTTTGACAACGTCATCCAGACCGGCGCCGGCTGCGGCTAAAACTGCTTGTAAATTAGCCATCACCCTGGCCGTCTGCTCTGCGGCCCCGCCACCTACAATCTGGCCGTTGGCTGGGTCAATGGGGATCTGGCCGGAAGTAAAAATAAAATTACCAGCTTTAATGGCCTGGGAATAGGGGCCAATTGCTTGCGGCGCCTCATCAGTTGCAATAACATTTTTAAGCGGCATAAACATCATCCTTTCAAGTCTGCTCAGTGTATCTTTGGTTGGTAATTATTATTCGCCATTACTATAAATTTTCCTGCTGCAACTTAAAATTTTTTTGTTATATTTACTTGTATTTTTTATGGATATCTACTCTTAAATTTTGCCTTGACACTATTAAGGGGAGGTCGTACAATAAAAGTGGTCCTACCACAGACCTCACACTTAATGCCTTCCAGGTGAGGCCTATTATATCATTACATTTCCAGAGAGGGGGAACCTGTAGTGGAAAAATTCTTTGTCCATGACATGCGGGATACCGTTGGCGTGGCCGTGGCCGATATCCAGGCCGGCGAAACGGTAACCGGGTGGGTAATGGAGGACAACTCCATTGTCAGCGTCAAGGCCCTGAGCGACATCAAACTCGGCCACAAGATTGCCCTCAAGGACATCGCCAAAGGTGAGACGGTAATTAAGTACGGCGAACCCATCGGCAAAACCGTAGCCCCCATAGCGAAAGGTGAGCATGTCCACGTCCATAATTTAAAGACTACGAGGTGGTAAAAATGACCAGCGCCAAATTCATGGGCTATCGCCGGGAAAACGGCAGTGTCGGCGTCCGTAACCGGGTAGTTATTTTACCATTAGATGACCTTTCCAATGCTGCCGCCGAAGGGGTAGCCAAACTCATTGATGGTACCATCGCCCTGCCCCACCCCTATGGCCGTCTCCAGTTCGGCGAAGACCTGGAACTCTTCTTCCGCACCTTAATCGGCACCGGCTCTAACCCCAATGTGGCGGCCTGCATCGTTATCGGCATTGAACCCAACTGGACTAATCGCGTGGTGGAAGGCATCGCTAAAACGGGAAAACCCGTAGCCGGCTTTGCCATTGAACGCTACGGCGACCTGAAGGTCATCGAAATGGCCTCCCGTAAAGCCATTGAATTTGTCCAGTATGCTACCGAATTGCAAAAAGAGGAATGCGATATCTCCGAACTGGTCGTCAGCATCAAGTGCGGCGAGTCCGACACCACCTCTGGATTAGCCTCCAATCCTTCCATAGGTAACGCTGTCGATCGCCTGGTCGATATGGGTGCCACCGTTCTCTTCGGCGAGACTTCCGAGCTTACCGGTGGCGAGCACCTGGTAGCCGCCCGTTGCGCCACCCCGGAGATCCGTGAACAGTTCATGCAGAGCTTTAAATCCTACAATGACTTTATTATTTCCCAGGGCGTCGACCTCTGCGGCTCCCAGCCCACCGAAGGCAATATCGCCGGCGGCCTGACCACCATCGAAGAGAAGGCCCTCGGTAACATTCAGAAAATCGGCAAACGGGCCCTGATCCAGGGTGTCCTGCAGCCGGCCGAAGCCCCCAAAGGAAAAGGTTTGTGGTACATGGAGACCTCTTCTGCCGGCGCCGAAGCCATTACCCTTTTCGCTGCCGGCGGCTCGGTCCTGCACTTCTTCACCACCGGCCAGGGCAACATCGTCGGCAATCCCATCATCCCAGTAATTAAGATTTCGGCGAACCCGGTAACGGTCAGCACCATGAGCGAGCACATTGACGTCGACCTGACAGGTCTTCTGCGCCGGGAAATGGACCTCGACGGTGCCGGCACCGCCATCCTGGACATGTTTATCCGTACCCTGAACGGCCGCTATACCTGTGCCGAAGCCCTGAGCCATAAGGAATTTATCCTCACCAAGCTTTACCGTAGCGCGTAGTTTGTCAGGTTTAAATTTGCAAAGGCAAATTTCCGGCCTGAAAAGAAAAAGTGGGGGGCTTGTTCATGCCTCCCACTTTTTCTTCTACCTTCATTCGTTTTCTTGATCCCCTGCTTGCAAGCTACTGTTTCCCTCCGCCTGCAACAGTTCCCTGATTTTCTGCAGGGCCTGGCGCTCAATACGGGAAATCTGCACCTGGGACAGCCCCATGCGGGCCGCCACTTCAGCCTGGGTTTTATCCTGGAAAAAGCGCAAGACCAGGACCCGCCGGTGTTTCTCCGGAATCTTACGCAGCACTTCCTTCAAGGCAATTTTATCCAGCCAGGCCGGCTCTTCTCCTTCTTCTGCGGCCAGCTGGTCCAGGACATAGATAGGGTCGCCGTCATCCTGGTAAATGGTATCGTGGATGGACCCCGGCATCTGGACGGCTTCCAGGGCAGCGACTATCTCCTCCCGGGATAGATCCAGGGCTTCGGCTATTTCGCCAATGGCCGGTTCCCGGCCCAGTTTTTTAGCCAGTTCCTCCCGGGTGCGGTTGACCTTAAAGGCCGTCTCCTTTAAAGAGCGGCTTACCTTGACGGTACTGTCATCGCGTAAAAATCGCCTGATTTCCCCCAAAATCATGGGCACAGCATAGGTGGAAAACCGCACCTGGTAGCTCAGGTCAAATTTATCAATGGCCTTGATCAGGCCAATGGTGCCGATCTGGAAGAGGTCTTCCAGTTCATAGTTGCGATTTTCGAAGCGCTGGACCAGGTTAAAAACCAGCTTGAGATTGCAATTAATCAACCGCTCCCGGGCTTCTTTGTCCCCTGCCTTGGCCCGGCGCAACAGCTCTTCCGTTTCAGCCTCGGACAGGAGGGGAAAGCGGGGCAGGTTCATTTCCGACAGGCGCATGCTTTTGTCGCCACCTTAACTACTTTCCAATCTCTCCCTTGAAGGCTTTAAACATTCTCACCCGCGTTCCCCGGTTGACCTCCGAGGTCACCTCCAGTTCATCCATAAAGGACTGCATAAAGGCGAAACCCAGGCCCATCCGCTCGGGATCGGTGGAGTAGGCCGGCTGCATGGCCAGGGCAACATCGGGGATACCGCAACCCTTATCCTCCACGGTAATTACCAGCCCTGCCTCCGTGCGTTCCACAGCCACCCGCACTATGCCCCGGGGTTCTCCATTATAGCCATGGATGATGGCATTGGACACCGCCTCGGAAACGGCAACTTTAATCTCTTCCAGTTCATTCAGGGTCATGTCCACCTGGGCGGCAAAGGTAGCCACAGCTACCCTGGCCAGCCCGACATTTTCCGGTAGGCTTAAAAACTCAAGGGCCATGCTGTTTTTAACTTGCGCCTCACCAGCCATCAGTCAACCCCTCCCGCAGTTTCCGGCCCATCGGGATGGATGGTCATAATTTTACTAAGGCCGGATATTTCCAGCAACCGCCTTACCTGGGGTTGGGGCCGGCAAATGACCACCCTGCCCCCCTGCTTCTTTAAACGCCGGTAACGGCCCAGGATTACTCCCAGCCCTGAACTATCCATAAAGGTAACTCCTTCCAGATCCAGCAGCAATACTTCCGGACGGGCGTGATCCAGGCTGGCTTCCAGTTCCCGGCGCAAAGCGTCAGCGCTTTCCAGGTCAACCTCTCCCTTGACCCGCACCCAGAGTTCTTTACCTTCCATGCTAAAGAATACCTGCAAAGGAAAAACCCCCTCGTTACAGATCTCCGAAGGGGTTAATTCGCTCTTCACCGGCCTTCTTCCTGCTAAATAATGGTAAAATTATTGTCGAATGGTGAAAACAGCCCGGATTGCCCTGGTAATCTCCTGGCCCAGGGATGCCCTGGCTACCGCTTCGCCGGTCACCAGTTCGACGTGGTCGATCTCTTTACCATCCCTGCAGACCGTCACCTGGCCGATCTTCTGCCCCTCTTTTACGGGTGCATTTAAAAGTGGTGATAAATCTACGCTGGCAGTTACCTTTTCGGCCTTGCCCCGGATGCGGTTGACCCGCGCCCCAACTTTAGCCGTGGTGATGGTTTTGACCTGTTCCAGCCGGCCTTTGCCTACCGGTACGGTGGCTACTACCTGGCCGGGCCCGTAGAGCTGCTGGAAGGCCCACTGTTTATAGGCCCAGTTATAAAGCTTCATGGAATCGGTGAAATGACCATTAGGTGTCTCCACGCCCATGACTACGGCGATTAATCGCAGGCCGTCCCTTTCGACCGTTGATACCAGGTTCAAGCCGGCGGCGTCAGTAAAGCCGGTTTTAAAGCCGTCGGTCCCCGGGTACCAGTAGAGCATTTTATTGGTATTATCCAGGATCGACAGGGGCTCCTTGCGGAAGGTGTAACGCTTAATGGAGGTCCACTCCCTGATTTTGGGGTACTTCAAGGCATAACGGGCAATAACAGCCATATCGTAGGCGGAAGTATAGTTTTGCTCATCATGGAGGCCATGGCAGTTGGCAAAATGAGTATTTTTCAAGCCCAGTTCTTTGGCCTTAGCATTCATCATGGCCACAAAGGCCTCCTCCGAACCGGCCAGGTGTTCGGCCACGGCCACTGCCGCGTCGTTGGCCGAAGCCACGGCGATGGCAATGAGCATCTGCTCGAGGGGGAAAGTCTCCCCGGCAGCCAGGAAGACTTCCGAACCGCCAAAACTTTCGGCCCGCTCGCTGGTCTGTACCGGTTCATCCAGCCTGGCCTGGCCATTGGCCACCATATCCATGGCTACAACCATGGTCATCAACTTGGTCATGCTGGCCGGGTAGTAACGGGCATGGGCATTCTTCTCCCAGAGGACCTCTCCCGTCTGGGGGTCCATGAGGATGGCCCCCTTGGCGTCCAGGGTCAGGCCTGCTGCTGCCTGATTGCCTGCAGCAGCCTGCGCCGGTTGCGCATCCGCCGGCAGGGCCCCGGCCGCGTCTGTTGTCCCCGAACTTGCAGCCAGCAGCAACCCCGGTAGCAAGCTTAGTCCCAGGATGACCGCCAGTGATAGAATTCCTGTCCTACGCACCCCACCGCCCCCTCGCCAGGCCGGTTCTCATTTAACTTATATTAGCGATGGGGGGAAAATATGAGCATTTATTTCATCAACATAGAAGCAAAGCTCTCACCGGCCAGATCATACGGTACACCCAGTAGTTCAGCCACTGTGGCGCCCAGGTCGGCGAAGGTGGACCGGACACCCAGATCTACCGGCTGGATGCAGTTGCCGTAGACCAAAAGGGGTACATACTCCCGGGAGTGATCGGTGCTGGGGGTTGTGGGGTCGCAGCCGTGGTCGGCGGTAAGCACCAGGACATCTTTTTCATTTAAAGCCTCGAGCAACTCCGGCAGGCGCCGGTCAAAGGCTTCCAGGGCCGCGGCGTAGCCGGCCACGTCGTTGCGGTGGCCATAGCGCATATCAAAGTCCACCAGGTTGGTAAAGATGAGGCCGCGATTGCTTTCCCGGATAAAGTTACGGGTCTGGTCAACACCATCCATATTATCATGGGTATGAATCCAGCGGCTGATGCCCCGGCCGGCAAAGATGTCTTTTATTTTACCCACCGCCATAACCTGGAGGCCGGCGTTCATGACGGCATCCAGCAGGGTGGGCCGGGGCGGCTCCAGGGAAAAATCCTGCCGCCGGTCAGTGCGGAAGAAATGCCCCGGTTCCCCGACAAAGGGCCGGGCAATTACCCGGCCTACCGCATGTTCATCCGTCAGCAGTTGCCGGGCAATTTTACAGTAACGGTAGAGTTCCTGCACGGGGATGACGTCTTCATGGGCCGCAATCTGGAAGACACTGTCGGCCGAGGTGTAAACAATGGGATAACCGGTGCGTATATGTTCGGCGCCCAGTTCCTCAATAATAACCGTACCTGAGGCCGGTTTGTTGCCCAGGACCTTGCGGCCGATAGCCTTTTCAAAGGGCTCGATAATTTCCGGCGGGAAGCCGCGGGGATAAAGGGGGAAGGGCCGCTCTAAAATCAGGCCGGCCAGCTCCCAGTGGCCGCTGGTGGTGTCCTTGCCGGCCGTCCGGGAAGCCATTTTACCATAGGCGGCTGCCGGGGCGGCTACCGGGGCAATCCCCTTGAGGGGGAGAATATTGCCCAGCCCCAGCCGGGCCAGGTTGGGCAGGTGCATTTCTACCGCAGCGGCAATATTCCCCAGGGTATTGCTGCCTTCGTCGCCATATTTGGCGGCGTCAGGCAGTTCTCCTACACCAACGCTGTCCAGAACGATGACTATGACGCGATCAATGACCATTGCACCTATTGCCTCCGCAAATATTCTCACGCCCGCGGGTGGGTCCGGTCGTACACCTCGCGGATCTTTTTCCTGGTAAGATGGGTGTAGATCTGGGTCGTACCAATGTCGGCATGACCTAGAAGCTCCTGGACCGAACGCAGGTCGGCGCCATTTTCCAGCAGGTGGGTGGCAAAGGAATGGCGCAGGGTATGGGGCGTAATCTCCTTTTTCAAGTTGGCTGCCCGGGCATAACCTTTAAGAATCTTCCAGCAACCCTGGCGGGAAAGGCGCCGGCCGTGCTGGTTGACAAAGAGAGCCGGTTCCGCCGTCTTTTTGATTAGTTTCCCCCGCCCGTTCTCCAGGTATGTCCGCACGTGGAAACAGGCAACCTGGCCCAGGGGAACCACCCTTTCCCGGGACCCCTTGCCCAGGCAGCGGACAAATTCCCCCTCCAGGTTAACCTGATCCACATTGAGGGCCACCAGTTCCGAAACCCGCAGGCCTGTGGCATAAAGCAATTCCAGCATGGCTTTATCCCTTAAACCCGCCGGCGTATCCGGGCGCGGCTGGTTGAGGAGCCTCTCAACCTCCTCCACCGTCAACACCTGGGGTAGTTTTTTTAGTTGCCGGGGGGATTCCAGGTTGGCCGTAGGATCGCTTTCCACCAGGCGTTCCCTTAATAAAAAGTGGTAAAAGGATTTCAAGGCCGCCAGGTGCTGGGAAATTGTAGCCGGAGACCGGCCTTCCTGCTGCATTTTTATCAGGTAGGCTACCAGTAAACCATGGTTAACCTCCCGGAAAGATTTTACCCCGCCATTTTCCAGGTAATGCAAAAACTGCTGCAGGTCGCTGTTATAGGAAGCCAGGGTGTTTTCCGCCAGCCCCCGTTCTACCACCAGGTAGTAAAGGAATTCATCCACCAGCTCACGCACGGCGCACCACCATTCCCCTTAAGTTTACCAGATTATTTCCACATGTACAGGTAAAAGTCCTCCATCAGCGCCAAAAAAAGCCATAAAAAACCCGCCTGCTAGAGGCGGATATTTTCCCTTTATTCACCCCGGTAAAAGCTCCTTAATTTCTCTAATAAACCCTCCAGGCGGCCGGTATCCCCGGCTGCCGGAGCAGCAGCCGGTTGTTCCTGTTGCCGGACGGCAGCCGGGGTGTTACTTTGCCTTGCCAGGTTGGACCGGCCACTGCCAACCATCTGTCCCAGCAAGACGGCGGCCACCAGTACGGCGGCCAGCAGCCAGACAAGCTTTTGCCGCCATTTACTAATGGTAACTACAATCATCCCCTATCCCTCCATCCCTTTTAAAAATAATTAAGTACCACCCTGGCAAAAACCGGCGCCAGGTAAACCTCTACCAGTCCCCCGCCCACTACCAGCAGCGTGACCAGCAACATGAAAAAGGAATAAGCTAAAAACCGCGGTAAAATACCCGTTTCACTTAAGCTTCGCCCCCGCAGTAAACCGGTGGAGAAGGAAATACCCAGCATCGCCGCCACAAATAGGGCCGGGATCTGGATAAGATTGGGCGGCAGGATGGCCATTAGCGACAGGGCCACTCCCTGGAAGGCCTTCTGCTGCACCAGAAAGCCGACGGTGAAACCCAGGATAAAGCCCTTTAAAAAGACAATGGCTACAATCAAAGGTATACCAATTACCGTTAAGCCTAAAAACCATACCAGGCCGGTCTCTTTGAGGGCATTGATAATGGCCTGGTAAACCCCTTTATACCCGCTTAAATCGTTAGCGTTAAATTGTTTCAAGACGTTATCCAGGTAGGCGGCCAGCTGGATTACCTGCTGTTGCTCCAGAAAGTAAATTGTAACCGTTCCGGCAATAATTCCTCCCAGGAAAAAGAAAAATATAACCAGATATATGCCCAGGTTGTCCCTGATGTGCCTGGCAAGGGCCCTTTCCACCTCACTCCCTCCCCGGCCGGTATGTCAAATATCATCCCCTAGATAGTTATGCCGCCGGAGAATATTTATGCCTGTACGGTACGAGCAGCAGCCAGTAAACCGGCAATACTCTTGGCATCCTGGATAGTACCCTTAAAGATCTGGGCCACGGCTTCAGGCAAAGGCAGTCGCACAACTTCTAGAAATTCATCGGCATCGGCTTCTTCCCGGTGGGGTTTAAGGCCGGTGGCCAGGAAAAGATACATGATTTCATTGGAAAAGCCCGGGGTAGTGTAGAAGGTTAAAAGCAGCTGCCATTCAGCTGCCTTGAGGCCCACTTCCTCGGCCAGCTCCCGCCGGGCGCAAAGTAAGGGTTCTTCCCCGGCATCCAGTTTGCCGGCCGGGATCTCCAGGGTTACCCGGCCAATGGGATAACGGTACTGGCGAACAAGATAAACGTTTTTTTCTTTATCCAGGGCGATAATGGCTACTGCGCCCGGGTGTTCAACAACTTCGCGGCTGGCTTCTCGGCCATCCGGCAGCCGTACCCGGTCCCGGCGCAGGTTTAAAATCCGGCCTTCATAGATGCGTTCGGAAGTCAGCAGTACTTCAGTAAGGTCCATTTTTTATCTCCCTTCGAAAGTATAGTTATGCCAAAAACCCACCCATAAGCCGCCTCCCGTTATGTGTTAATAATATTAAGAAACTGGCGTTAGCGCCAGTTTCCCCCCTAACCTCCTGCAGGTTTAATTTATCTTGGCCCCTATTCTCAGTTTATCGGCGATCATGGCAATAAATTCCGAGTTGGTCGGTTTGCCCCGTTCTACATTAATAGTATAACCGAAGAATTTATTCATCATCTCCACGTTGCCCCGGTCCCAGGCCAGCTCGATGGCATGGCGGATGGCGCGCTCTACCCGGCTGGGAGTGGTCATAAATTTACGCGCCACCAGGGGATAAAGTTCTTTCGTCACCGCACCCAGGAGGCTGATGTCATCTATGACCATCAGGATAGCTTCCCGTAAGTATTGATAACCCTTAATGTGGGCCGGCACCCCCATCTGGTGGATGATCCTGGTTACTTCAACATCCATATTACGGCCACCGCGGTTTGCCTGGGCTGGTGCTGCCGGCAAGGCCTGCCCGTTGGCCAGCTGGCGCAAGCGGTTGCCAAGCACTTCCAGGTCAAAGGGTTTAAGTATGTAGTAATCAGCTCCCAGCTCCATGGAACGCATGGTCATGTTCTCCTGGCCCAAGGCCGTCAGGATGACTATCTTCGGCCGCGGTTCGTAGTTTAAAGCATGGAGCTGTTCCAGGACACCAATGCCGTCGAGATGGGGCATGATTATATCTAGAATCACCACGTCCGGCTCCTGTTCCCGGATAAGTTGCAGGGTTTCATGGCCATTGTGGGCTATCCCCGATAAAATAAAATCCTGCTGCTCATTAAAGAATTCCTCCAGTACTTCACAAAATTCCCGATTATCATCGGCAATTAATACTTTAATAGGTTCTTTCATTGTATTTCATCCCGCCTCCTAAAGCCCCATGTCATTTTTTAGGCGAGATAGTTTTCGACGTCAACAGGGGATAATCCTTCCAATCGCATAAATAGGCAAAACTTTTGGTTATCCAACATTTACTTCCATTATATGTAAATCTCCAGGGGATTCGACAGCAGTTCCCCTGGTTGGTGAGACAAGATCTGTTTCCTGGATCATCCATTCGGCCAGCACTCCATACCCCCTGGTAGGATCGTTAATAAACACATGGGTTACGCCCCCCACCAGTTGCCCATCCTGGAGAATGGGACTGCCGCTCATACCCTGGATAATGCCTCCCGTTAAGGCCAGTAGCCGGGGATCGGTTATACGTAGGACCAGCCCCCTGCCACTGGCTCGCTGGTGGGGCATAACCCGTTCAATTTCCACCTGAAACTTTTCTACCTTTTCTCCCTCAACTACGGTTAAGATCTCGGCCGCTCCCGGGTGCACCGTCTCCGCCAGGGCAACCGGCAAAGGCGAGGTAAAAAAACCGGGAATATTACCCGTTATTGTTCCAAATATGCCAACTGTGGTATTCTTCTGGATTATGCCACTAAAGCTGCTGTTTTCCAGGAATACACCTATTTTTTCCCCCGGCTGGCCCCGCCTCCCCTGGTGTATCCCCTGGATGGCTGCCGCGACAATCCGGCCACCGCTGATATTCATTCCCGCCTGGCCATCGCTGCCGGTAACGATATGCCCTAAAGCGCCAAAGATACTCTTGTCCTGGTCATAAAAAGTTAACGTCCCGACACCGGCGGTACTATCCCGGACAAAGATGCCGATCCGGTAACGACCCGTCTCCTGGCAGTACAGGGGACGGACATTCATGCTGAACAGGCGTTCATCCCTCCTGACCGTTAAACTTAAAGGGCGATTGGCCCGGCCGGCAGCATCGATCAGGGAGGCCACTTCCTGGTCACTGCTTACCTTCTGGCCATCAATAGCCACGATGGTATCACCTGTTTCCAGCCCGGCCTGCCGCGCCGGGTAAAGCATGTTGCCCTGGCCGTCCCTTACGGCTGCCTGGCCCACTACCATTACCCCTTCTGTTTTTAGCAGGACACCAATGGCCTGGCCGCCGGGAAAGACGCTGACCGGCTGGACCATCTGCACGGTAATATTTTTTAAGGGAATGAGGCCAAATAATTTTAATTGTAACTGCCACCAGCCCGGGCGGCCCTGGCCGGCGGTACTGGTTTGATCAAGGCTGTTAACCTGTATTTCTACCTGCCGGGCCAGGCCTGGCGGTAGTTCCCAGTTCAACTTAAAAGGCGTTGCCGTAGACAGGCGTTGCATCTGGGGCAGAGAAAAAAAGCCGCGTACTGGCGGGAGCATTCCTCCATACAATAACACTGCCGCCAGCACCAGGCCGAGAACCTGGCGCCCCAGGCGTTTCAAGGGCACCACCTCCCATTCCAGGGATTTTGTTTTTGCTTCTAAACATAAAATAACCCCAGGCCATTGCTTTTATGCTGTTAAAAACGACCTGAGGAGGAGATATAGCCTGCATTAGGAAGCGTTCAGGGGATAATTTACGATTTTTAAATGTAAATAACATAAATTTCATTTTTTGGCCCGGGCCTGTTCTAAAAGAGCGACCGCATGCTCCCTGGCAATCGGACTCGCTTCCCCGGATAATAACCGGGCCAGTTCTTCCACCCGGGCCTCGCCCTGTAATTTTTCTACCCTGGTAAAGGTACGCCCGCCCTGGACAACCTTGGCCACCCGGTAATGCTGCCCGGCAACACCGGCCAGCTGCGCCGAGTGGGTAATGCAGAGCACCTGGTGGCGCTGGCCAATGGCCGCCAGGGTTCTGGCCACCGCGCGGGCGGCAGCACCGCCCACCCCGGCATCGATTTCGTCAAAAATCAAAGTTGGTACCGCATCGACACCGGCTAAAATACTCTTGCAGGCCAGCATTACCCGGGCCATTTCCCCGCCCGAGGTAATCTGGGCTAGGGGACGGCTCCCTTCCCCGGGGTTGGGCTGGAAGAGAAAAGTTATCGTATCCATACCTGCGGGTCCCGGCCGGGAGGCTTCCGTGCAGGCTATCGTTACCCGGGCCGCCGGCATGGCCAGGTCGTGCAATACAGAGGTTATCTCGGCAGCTAATTTTTGCGCTGCCTCCAGGCGCTGCCGGCGTAAACGCAGGGCTGCTTCCCGGTACCTGGCTTCAGCGGCAGCGATTTCTTTTTCCAGGGCCGCAGCCCTGGCCACCCTCTGCTCCAGGCCCTCTAAAGCCGCTGCCGCTTCCGCCTGGTAGCGCAAAATGGCCGGAATATCAGCCCCATATTTACGCTTTAAGTTTTTAATCAATTCCAGGCGTTCCTCAAGCTGTTTTAATCTTTGCGGGTCGTAGTCCAGCTTTTCCCCGTAACGGCGGATGCCGCGGGCTACCTCTTCCACCTGGGCGGCGGCAGCTTCCAGCAAATTCTGCCAGGGTTTAAGGGCAGCGTCAATGGCAGCCATGGCCTCCAGTTCTGCCGCCGCCTGGCTGATACGGTCATAAGCCGCCCTGCCTTCTTCCTCAAAAAGGGCGGCGTAAATCCCTGCTGCCCCCTCAGCCAGCCTGGCAGCATTATTTAGGATCTCCCGTTCCCGGAGTAATTCTGCATCTTCACCCGGGCTTAAATTGGCGGCGGCTATTTCCTTTAGCTGGTAAGTTAACAGGTCGCGCTGCCGTTCCCCTGCCGCGGCGTCGCCGCCGAGTTCCGCCAGATCATTTTGTAAATTTTGCCAGGCCAGGTAAAGTTCTTTGACTTGAGCCCGCAGCTCCGTTAAGCCCGCCACGCCGTCAAGCAGGTCCATCTGAGAGGCTGGCCTGAGAATGGACTGGTAGGCGTGCTGGCCGTGGATATCTACCAGCATCTGGCCAATTGTCTGGTACATACTTAAAGTGAGACTGCGGCCATTAACCCGGCAGCTGTGCCGGCCGCTGCGGCTGATTTCCCGGCTGAGTAAAAGGCTCCCGTCAGCCTCCACCGGCACACCAAACCCGGCCAGGATTTCTTCCAGTCCCGGTATGTTAGCAGCCTGGAAGAGCCCGCGCACTACGGCCCGTTCGCACCCGGCGCGAATATACTCCGCTGAAGCCCGCGCCCCCACCAGAAGCCCTACGGCATCGACAATGATGGACTTGCCGGCGCCGGTTTCTCCCGTGAGTACTGTTAGCCCCGGTTCCAGGTCCAGCTGCAGGGATTCGATCAGGGCAAAATTTTCGATTTGCAGTTCCTGGAGCATGGCCTCACCCTTCCCTGAGCTCCTCAAAGCGCTTTAAAACCGTAGCCACAGCTCCTTTGGGTTTAACAATGACCAGGATGGTATCATCCCCGGCTACCGTCCCGATGATCTCCGGCCAGGCCAGGCTATCCAGGCAGGAGGCAACGGCATGGGCCGTCCCCGGCAGGGTGCGGATTAAAATCAAATTCTCACTGTCGTCTACTTTAACCACGGAATCTTCAAAGAGGCGCTGCAACCGGCCGTAAGCATTGACCAGGGGCTGTCCTGGCGGTGCCACGTAGTGATAGAGGTTCTCCCCTGCCGGCACTTTCACCAGGCCCAGTTCCTTTATATCCCGGGAAACGGTAGCCTGGGTCACTTTAAGGCCGTGCTGGTGCAATTCCCGGGCCAGCTGTTCCTGGGTAGTTACCGGCTTGCTGGCTATAATTTCCAGAATCAACTGCTGGCGCCTGGCTTTCGTCATACTGCCGGTTCCCCCCTTCCCGCAATTTTTCCCGTACCAGGCTGTAAAAGGTGTTATTTTTTAAACGTATCAGGCACGTAGGTACTCCCGCCCGGGTAACGGTAATGACGTCCCCGTTTTCCAGGTGCCATCCCTGCTGGCCGTCAACAGTAAGCATGACTTCCGCTCCCTGGGCGTGGACATGGACCCTGATCTGCTGTTCCCCGGGTACAACCAGGGGCCGGCTGTAAAGGGTATGGGGACAGATGGGTGTTAAAATCATCACTTGCAGTTCCGGTGATACCAGGGGGCCACCGGCCGACAGGGAATAAGCCGTCGAACCCGTAGGTGAGGAGACAATGAGGCCGTCGGCCGGGTAAGTATCCAGGTAAGCCGGGCCAATATAAACCTCCAGGCGGAGCATGCGGGAAAAGGCACCCTTAGTAATTACCACGTCATTTAAGGCCTGGCAGTTTAACGCCTGGTCTGGTCGCCTGACGGTACCGTGGAGCATCATCCGCTCTTCCAGGCGGTAATCACCGGCCAGGAGCTTATCCAGGGCGGGATAAAGTTCAGCCAGTTCAATTTCTGTTAAAAACCCCAGGTGGCCCAGGTTGACGCCGAGAATGGGCGTGGCGGCACCGGCAACTATCCGCGCCGCCCGCAGGAGGGTGCCATCACCACCTAGAGCTAAAAGGCAATCGGCACCTGCCAGCTCTTTTTCCGGTACGCCTTTTTCCGGGCAACCCAGGGCGGCAGCTTTGCTGGTGGATACCACTGCCCGCACGCCCCGGCCTTCCAGGTAGTCCATGAGTTCCAGGGCTACTTCCCTTACCCTCGGCTTATCCAGGTTGGCCACCATGCCAATCCGCTGCAATAGTCTCCCTCACTTCAAATCTAACGCACTTCCTGGTGGGCTTCAGCTACTACCTGTTCAATCAGGGGCTGCCATTCTCCTGGTGCTAGGCCCTGGCCTTTTAAGCCCAGCCAGAGGAGAAATTCCAGGTTACCCTCCGGGCCGCTGATGGGGGAACAGGTTAAACCATAGATTTTTAAACCCAACCCGGCTGCCCCGGTCATTACTTCTTTTAAAACCTCCCGGTGCACGGCCGGGTCGCGCACAACTCCCTTTTTACCGACCCGGCCCGGGCCGGCTTCAAACTGGGGCTTGACCAGGGCAATAATCTCCCCCTCCGGTTTAAGGCAGCGGAGGACGGCCGGGAGGATTTTCGCCAGGGAAATGAAGGCCACATCAATAGTGGCCACGTCAACCAGCTCCCCCAGGGTAGCCCGTTCCAGGTAACGGGCGTTGGTCCTTTCCAGGACAGTTACCCGGGGATCCTGGCGGAGCGACCAGGCCAGCTGGCCGTAACCGACATCAACGGCATATACCCGGGCGGCACCGTGTTTAAGGGCACAGTCGGTAAAGCCACCGGTGGACGCGCCTACATCCAGGATTATTTTATCGCGTAAATCAATATTAAAAACCTTTAGGGCCTTCTCCAGCTTTAAACCGCCGCGGCTGACGTAAGGCAGGGGCTGGCCGGTGAGGCGTATCTCCGCCTCAACCGGGACCCTCTCCCCGGGCTTGTCTACCGGGACATTGTTGACCAGCACCTCGCCAGCCATAATGGCCGCCCGTGCCTGCTGGCGGCTGGCAAACAGTCCCCGCTGCACCAGCAGGAGGTCTATTCGTTGTCTAGCCACCGGAAATCTCCCTGGTACCCAATTTATGCCTGGTAAGCATCGGCTCTTCCTCCAGCACCTGCTGGACGGCCTTGATGATCCCCGCCGGCGTCAAACCTAAGTGTTCCCGTAAAACGGCCGGTTTACCCTGGGGGACAAACTCGTCCTTAACCCCCAGGCATTGCACCCGCGTCCTCTCCCTGCCGTTAGCAGCCAGCAATTCCAGGACGGCACTACCAAAACCGCCGGCCAGGACGTGTTCCTCAACCGTCACCAGGCGGCCAGTCTTAGCGGCCCAGGTGAGAATTAGCTCCGCGTCCAGGGGTTTAACAAAGCGCGGGTTGATGACTGCCGCTTCAATACCCCGGGCGGCCAGTTCTCCAGCGGCGGCCAGGGCGGCGTAAACCAGGGGGCCCAGGGCCAGGATGGCTACATCCCTGCCCTGGCGCAGGACCTCCCCTTTGCCGATAGGCAGGGTCTGGGCCGCACCAGTTAACGGTACACCCACACCGGCACCCCGGGGGTAACGTAAGGCTGCCGGCCCGTTGTGCTGGATGGCTGTAACCAGCATGTGCCGCAGTTCCTGCTCGTCTTTGGGAGCCATGATTACCATCCGGGGTATACTGCGCAGCAGGGCCAGGTCAAAGAGGCCCTGGTGGGTTTCCCCATCTTCACCCACCAGCCCGGCCCGGTCAATGGCCAGAACTACCGGTAGTTCCATTAAGGCAATATCATGGATGACCTGGTCAACGGCCCGCTGCAAAAAGGTGGAGTAAATGGCCACTACCGGTTTTAAACCCGCGGCCGCCAGGCCGGCGGCCATGGTGAGGGCATGCTGCTCGGCAATGCCGACATCAAAAAAGCGTTTCGGGAAGCGCCGGGCAAAGGGAATGAGCCCGGTACCCTCGGGCATGGCCGCCGTAATGGCCACCAGGCGGTTGTTTTTTTCCCCCTGGCGTACCAGTTCGGCGCCAAAAACGGAGGTATAAGTCGGCGGTCCCCCCGCAGTTAAGGGTTCGCCTGTATCCGGGTCAAAGGGGCCGACGCCGTGGAAGCGGCCGGGATGGGTTTCAGCCGGCCGGTAACCTTTGCCTTTGGTAGTAATTACATGGACCAGAACCGGCCCGCGGGTAGCACGGGCGCGTTGCAGTACTTCTTTGAGCCGGGCAATGTTGTGGCCTTCAATGGGACCCAGGTAGGTGAAACCCAGTTCCTCAAAAAGCATTCCCGGGACGACCAGGTATTTAAAGCTATCCTTCATCCGCTCAATTATCTTTAAAACCCGGGGGCCCACATGGGGCAGGCGGTTGAGGAGGTTTTCCAGTTCTTCCTTACCCCGGGAGTACATGGGATCCGTCCGCAGGCGGGAAAGGTAGGCCGCCATGCCCCCTACCGGGCTGGAGATGGACATTTCATTATCATTGAGCACCACAATCAGGCTGGCCTTCAGGTGACCGGCATGATTCATGGCCTCAAAGGCCATGCCACCCGTCAGGGCACCATCACCAATGACCGCCACTACCTGGTAATCCTCACCCTTTAAATCCCGGGCCAGGGCTATACCTAAGGCGGCCGAAATAGAGGTGCTGCTATGACCTGTATCAAAAGTATCATAGGGGCTTTCGGCTCGCTTGGGAAAGCCGCTCAAGCCTCCAAACTGGCGCAAAGTGCTGAACTGGGAGCGCCGGCCGGTGAGCATCTTGTGCACATAGCACTGGTGGCCCACGTCCCAGATGATTTTATCCCGGGGTAAATCAAAAACACTGTGCAGGGCCAGGGTCAATTCCACTACTCCCAGGTTGGGCGCCAGGTGGCCGCCGGTGCGGGCCACCGTCCGGACCAGTTCCCGGCGTATTTCCGTGGCCAGCAACTCGAGTTCCTGGTTATTCAGCTTTTTCACATCAGCCGGTTCCTTGATTTTATCCAGCAGGTTCATGGCCGCCGTCCTTTCTGGGGTGCATGGTTAAAGGGGCGCCACCCGGTTAGTTTTTCCACACCGTACAACACCCGGCCCACAAAAAAAATTATGTCATTGGCCTGGTGCAAGGCAAATCCCTTGCCCAGGGCTTTGCCTCCTACAGTCACAGCCGAGATAACGGCCGTCATGAGGGTACTGACCAGCAGGTCTTCCGCCCCATGCTGGCCTGCCAGGCGTAAGATAATAACCGCCCCAACCGCACCGCTTAAGGTACTGCAAACGTCCCCCACCACGTCGGTGGAAAAGCTGGCCACCCGTTCGGCGTTGCGCAGTAAACCCAGGGCCTGGCGGGCACCGGGGATCTTTTTGGCCGCCCGGGCATGCAGGGGCGCCTCACTGGCCGCCGCCGTGGCTACGCCAACTATATCAAAGGCAATACCGGCCAGGATAATTAACAGCAACAGGGTAAAGGATAAAATTATGGAAGTTATTCTACCCAGAAATACCTGGGAACCATAGCCTACGGCCAGGGCTATAAAAAAAGTCCCCCCGCCCATGGTCAGGGCATTTTTCCAGGAGGAACGACCTTGTAATCTGGTCAAAATGTTTCCGGCCTCCTACAAAGGGAGCCCCCTAGAGGCTAACACCCCCTGCAGCAAATTGACCTCTCACTTCCCCAATATAGGGGTGGGTGGCAGCTGGCCGGATAAATGTTATGGCTTAGGTCCAGTAGGTTTTCCCGGCACCCTACCACGCGTCGCCGCTATGGCGGTTTCCCTTTAAAGGGTGCCCTGCGCCGTCGCCGGAGGCAGGACTGGATTACCACTTAGCACATACTTTAATCCCCGGCCAGCCTTACCGGTGGTAAACAGTCTAGGAGTTTTCCTCGACAAGCCCGGCCATCTTCTAGCCTCTTTTGCAGTAGTGGTTTCCGCTATGGTCAACAGGTCTTCGGCGAAGACCTTGACAGGTGCTTTCCACCCGCATCCACCACTACCGCTCAAGGCAGGCTACGCTGCAGCCAGCACCCTCCGTACCGACTGCAGGTTTCTACCCCAGGCCATAGTATTTGCCCCTGCCGCAGGAACTTTCCCACGTACCTGGGTCTCCACGGAGGGAGGGTCCACGCCTACATGCCATTGTAGATCGCCCCCCCTCCTTAACTCCCAGTACCAACCCCCGACTGGGCGTCGGCAGCCAGCACCAGGAACTTCATCGGTGTGCCCTTGACGGATTTTTAGGCCCGTCTTCAAAGATGGTGGTCTTGACTAGAATACTGCGCCACCCACCAATATAGGGTAGGCAAAATTTTTTAGTTGGCAGGATGTATTATAAGGTATTTATCTTTAAACGGCAAGCACCACAGTCAGAAACCCCTGGTAGCCTTATGCCGTCTATGGTGCTGGCCGGCAGCCAGCACCGGTATGCCTTTCCCCCCTGCCCCGGACACCTTTATGCTAAGCGTATGACTATCCTTGCCGGTTAAGAACGTAACCGGCCAGGAGGAATAAAGGTTCGGCAGCCGGGCCCAGGGACCGGGCTAAACTTTGCGCCTCGGCACAGAGTTCCCTGGCTATCTCCCGGGCCTTTTTCAGGCCTAAGCAGGCCGGGTAGGTTGCCTTGCCCCGGGCTACATCCATCCCGCCTTTTTTACCCATGCGGGTAAAATCGCCCTCAATATCGAGAATGTCGTCGGTTATCTGGAAAGCCAGCCCCAGGTTTTCGCCATAGCGCGTAAGTATGTCCAGCTGTTCCTCACCGGCACCAGCCAGGATACCGCCCAGGCGCAGGCAGGCGCGGATGAGGCTACCGGTCTTGTGGGTGTGGATGTAATTAACTATTTCCAGGGTCGCCGGCTGGCCCTCGGCCTCCATGTCCACTACCTGGCCGCCAATCATCCCCTGGCTACCGGCGGCGGTGGCCAGTTCCCCGATGGCCTGGAGAACTTTCGCCGGCGGGATGCCGGCCGGCACCTGGCTCAAAACGGCAAAGGCCTGGGTGAGGAGAGCATCCCCGGCCAGTAGGGCGATGGCCTCACCGAAAACTTTATGACAGGTGAGCCGGCCGCGGCGATAGTCATCATTATCCATCGCCGGCAGGTCATCGTGGATGAGAGAATAGGTATGGATGAGCTCCACCGCGCAGGCGGCCGGCAGCAGGGGTTCCGGGGGACTGCCTGCAGTCTCGCCCGCCGCCAGGACCAGGATAGGCCTTAACCTCTTACCTCCGGCAAAAAGGCTGTAGCGCATGGCCTGGTGAATGGCCGGCGGATAACTCCCCGCCGGCGGCAGGCTCTTTTCTAAGGCTTCCTGGACCAGTTGCCGGCGGGAGGCCAGGTAACTTTCAAGCTCCGTAACCCTCACCCCCGGGTAGAGAGATTTCCTTCAGTACTACTTCGCCTTCCTGGACCAGGAGTGCCTGGAGTTTGCCCTCGACTTCCTGGAGGCGCTGCCGGCACAGGCGCACCAGCCTGATCCCTTCCTGGTAATAGGCCAGGGAATCTTCCAGGGTCAGGCCTTCTCCTTCCAGGGCCCGGACGATACCCTCAAGTTTCTGCAAGGCTTCTTCAAATTTCAGCTGTTCGCCTTCAGGCATGCTTGGGTTCCTCCCAAAGGGCCGTTATTGGCCGGGCTTTTACCACATTTACATGTCCGCTAGAGATACCTTAGCCACCGTCCACATGCTCCACCTGGCACTGGAGGCGGCCCTGGCTTAAGACTACTTCCACCCTTTCCCCGGGAGCCACCTCCAGGCTGCGCCGGATGGGGGGGCCGCCGCCGGGACGCCGGCAGACGGCATAGCCGCGGCTCAAGATGGCCAGGGGGCTGGCGGCCTCCAGGCGGGCCGTTAACAACTGCAAGGCCTGTTCCCTGGCCCCGGAATGGCGCTGCCAGGAAGCCAGCAGGCGCTGTTCCAGCCCGTCCAGGTATTGCTGGCGATAATACAGTTCCTGCTGGGGCCGGGCCATGCCCCGGCTTTTAACCAGGCGTTCGAGCCTGGCTCGCGCCATCTGCAGGCGGTGCTCCAGGCCCCGCCGGGTACGGGCAGCCAGGATATTCAGGCGCTCTTCCAGTTCGGTCTTTACCGGGACGGCCAGTTCGGCGGCCGCCGAAGGCGTTGGTGCCCGCCGGTCGGCCACCCGGTCGGCCAGGGTGAGGTCCGTCTCGTGTCCAACGGCAGCAATAACCGGGACCGGACAGGCATAGATGGCCCGGGCGACGATTTCGGTATTGAAGGCACTCAAGTCTTCGGCTGAGCCGCCGCCGCGGCCGATGATAATCACGTCGACCCCGCCCAGTTTGCCCAGGAGTTCCAGGGCCCGGGCCAGTTCCAGGGGGGCAGTGTCACCCTGGACGGTAGCCGGGGCCAGTACCAGGTCAATGCCGGGGAAGCGCCGCCGGCTGACGGTAACCATATCCCGCAGGGCGGCACCGCTGGGTGAGGTCACCAGGCCCACCCGGCGCGGCAGGAGGGGCAAGGGCCGTTTACGCTCGGCGGCAAAAAGTCCTTCCCGTTCCAGGCGGGCCGCCAGCTCCTGGAGGGCGAGGCTGGCCATACCCACTCCAGCCGGGAAGATTTCGGCCACATAAAGCTGGTAAACGCCGTCCCGGGGATAAATGGCTACCTGGCCCCTGGCTATTACCTCCAGGCCGTCCTGGAGGCGCAAGCTTAAGCTCCGGCTCCGGCCCTGGAACATGACGCAGCGCAAAGCAGCCACCTGGTCTTTAAGGGTAAAATAGAGGTGACCCGACACCGGCCGGCGTAAGTTGGAGATCTCCCCCTTGACCCAGACGTTGGCCAGGCGGCCGTCATTACCTATTAGGCGTTGCAAATAGGCGGTGAGTTCCCTCACCGCCAGGACCCGCTGCCCGGACACTAGCGCCGGGCCGCCTCGACTGTATTTTTCAGCAGCATGGCAATGGTCATGGGACCGACTCCCCCGGGCACCGGGGTAATCCAGCCGGCTTTTTGGGCGGCGCTCTCAAAGTGGACATCCCCCACCAGCTTTTTCTCGCCCACGCGGTTGATGCCCACATCGATGACTACCGCACCTTCCTTGATCATGTCGCCGGTGATTATCTCTGGCTTGCCTACGGCAGCCACCAGGATATCGGCCTGGCGGCACTCCTCGGCCAGATCTTTGGTGCGGGAGTGGCAGATGGTTACCGTGGCGTGGCGGGCTAACAGCATCATGGCCATAGGCTTGCCGACGATATTGCTGCGGCCAACGACAACTGCCTTTTTACCTTTGGGATCAATCCCGGTCTTGTCCAGGAGGACCATGCAGCCATGGGGCGTACAGGGGTAAAAGCACTTATCGCCAATGACCAAGTTGCCGACATTAGCCGGGCTGAAACCGTCGACATCCTTTTCCAGGGCAATGGTGTCGATGACAGTTTTTTCGTCGATATGACCGGGCAGGGGAAGTTGTACCAGGATACCGTGAATCTGGGGATCGTTATTGAGCTGGGTGATTAACTCCAGGAGTTGAGCCTGGGTGGTTTCCGCCGGCAGGCGGTGGACTACCGAGTAGATGCCGACTTCTTCGCAGGCGCGGTGTTTGTTGCGCACATACACCTGGGAAGCCGGGTCGTCGCCGACCAGGACGACGGCCAAACCGGGAGTAATCCCCTGCTCTTTTAACCTGGCTACTTCCTGCTTGACTTCTTCCCGTACTTCGGCGGCAATCTGCTTGCCGTCCAGGATTTGGGCTGGCATGGGGTAAAACCTCCTTTAGGATGTAAATAGCATACTGCCTGGCAGGTGTATGACCCTTCGCCGCTCAGAAGCTACGCGCCGACAGGACAACGGCTCGGTTCGGACCGTTGCAACGCCGCCTGCGGATTGCCAATGAACAGGCTCCCTATTTGAGGAATTTTAGTTTTTCTATGAGGTTCAGCTACTTTTCCCTCAGAGGCGCGCTCAGGCGTCCTCGGCGGCGGCAACGGCAACCTCACCTCGCCTGTCCTGTTACCGGCGCTCCGCTATTCGCGGCTCCGGGACATACACCTGCTTTTGCTATCGCTCGTACTTCTAACCTCCCAAATACTACTTCTCCCGCAAATACTTGTCGATGGCCCGGGCGGCGGCTTTGCCGGCTCCCATGGCGAGGATGACGGTTGCCGCGCCGGTGACGATGTCGCCACCGGCAAAGACGCCCTGCCGGGAGGTGGCGCCGGTAGCCTCGTCGGCGGCGATGGTACCTTTGCGGGTGAGTTCCAGGCCCGGCGTGGTCCTTAAGACCAGGGGGTTGGGGCCCTGGCCGATGGCCATGACCACTGTATCTACTTCCATATCATACTCGGAACCAGGGATGGGCACCGGCCGCCGGCGGCCGGATGCGTCCGGCTCGCCCAGTTCAAAGCGCTGGCAAGTCATGCCTGTCACCACACCCCGGTCGTCCCCGTAGATTTTCACCGGGCTGGTGAGGAGGTGGAACTGGACCCCTTCCTCTTCCGCGTGCTCTACTTCTTCCTTGCGGGCCGGCATTTCGGCTGCCGAGCGGCGGTAAACGATATAGGATTCTTCTGCTCCCAGGCGCAGGGCGGTACGGGCCGCATCCATGGCCACATTGCCGGCGCCGATAACAGCCACCCGCCTGCCCACCTTGATGGGGGTGGCATAGCGGGGGAAGAGGTAGGCCTTCATCAAGTTGGTCCGGGTGAGGAATTCGTTGGCCGAGTAGACGCCCAGGAGGTTTTCCCCGGGTATCCCCATGAAGTGGGGCAGCCCGGCCCCCGTACCGATAAAGACGGCGTCGTAGCCGCCGGCGAGGAGCTCGTCCACAGTGGTAACCTTGCCGACCACGGCATTGGTCCGGATCTCTACCCCCAGCTGGCGGATGGAGTCGATCTCCTGCTGGACGATCTTTTTCGGCAGGCGGAATTCAGGGATACCGTACATCAGCACGCCCCCGGGCACATGGAGGGCTTCAAAGACCGTCACCTGGTGTCCCATCCGGGCCAGGTCGGCCGCAGCGGTCAAGCCGGCAGGACCGGAACCTATTACTGCCACCTTAAATCCGGTAGCCGGTGCCTTGCTCACTACCGCCGCCTCGCCTTTAGCCATCTGGTAATCAGCGACAAAGCGTTCCAGGCGGCCGATGGCTACCGGCTCATGCTTCTTGCCCACGGTACAGTATTTTTCACACTGGTTTTCCTGGGGGCAAACCCGCCCGCAAATGGCCGGCAGGTTGTTCTTTTCTTTTATTTTAGCAATGGCCCCGTCAAAATCTTTCTCCTTGATCAGGCTGATAAAGGCCGGGATGTCCACCTCTACCGGGCAACCCTGGCGGCAGGGAGCCTTTTTACACTGGAGGCAGCGCTCGGCTTCGGCCAGGGCCATCTCTGCGGTATAGCCCAGGGCTACTTCATTAAAGTTACGAATACGCTCCCGGGCATCCTGAGAGGGCATGGGGGTTTTGTGGGGTATTAATGGCATCCGCAGCCACCTCCCTCATGGAACTTGAGAATCCTTTCTTCCTCTTCTCTATACATGTTCATCCGCCGCAGGGCCAGCTGCCAGTCAACCTGGTGGCCGTCAAATTCCGGCCCATCTACGCAGGCAAATTTGGTCTCCCCGCCGACGCTGACCCGGCAGGCGCCGCACATACCGGTACCGTCCACCATAATGGGATTCATGCTGACAATGGTGGGTACCCCAAAGGGCCTGGTAGTTTCCGCCACGGCCCGCATCATGACCACCGGGCCGATACCCCAGACCCGGGCTACCTTACCCCTTTCTTCCAGGATCTGCTTCAGCAGGTCCGTTACAAAGCCGTGGTGGCCATAGCTGCCGTCATCGGTGGCCACCAGCAACTCACTGGAAACGGCCCGCATTTCGTCTTCCCAGATAAGCAATTCCTTTGTCCGGGCACCAATAATAGCAATTACTTCATTGCCGGCTTCCTTCAAGGCGCGGGCTATGGGATAAACCGGGGCCACGCCGACACCGCCGCCAACACAAACGACCCGGCCGTAATTGGCAATCTCCGAGGGCTGTCCCAGGGGACCGACAAAGTCGGCGAGAGCATCCCCCGCCTCCAGGGTACCCAGGCGCCGGGTGGTGTAGCCTACTTCCTGGAAGATAGTAGTAATGGTGCCCCGGGTGCGATCAAAATCGGCGATTGTTAAAGGAATGCGTTCCCCCTCTTCGTCTATCCGGAGAATAATAAATTGTCCGGCCTGGGCTTTGGCAGCCACTTCCGGAGCTTCAATCTCCATGAGCTTGATGACTGGCGACATGACTTCTTTCCGGACAATACGGTACACTAACTGCCTTACCCCCTTTAGTTGTCCATACCGCTATTGAGCGCCGTCAAAAGCGGTACAAATGCAGTACACAATTTAATAACTATTCGCCATTAAAACCCATATTCCTGCTAATAATCCTTGACCGTTACCCTTCCAGGGTTTAAGATATGATGAGACTGGAGGGTTAAACAAGTGCAAAAACGTATCCTTTACCTGTTAAGCCTGGGGCACCTGGTTACCGATATCAACCAAGGCCTGCTGCCCATCTTCCTGTCGGTATATAAAGAACAGGTTAGCCTGACCTTTACGGCCGCCAGCATCATTCCCGCCCTATCTACTATCAGTTCTTCCGTGATCCAGCCCCTTTTCGGTTACCTGTCGGACCGGTACCAGCTGCGCTGGCTCTTGCCTGCCGGCTGCCTGTTAGCCGGCCTGGGTATGGCTGTCTTCGGCCTGGTACCCAACTACTACTTACTTACAGCCATCGTCTTTATCAGCGGCCTTGGGGTAGCTGCCTACCACCCGGAAGCTTCCAAGTCGGCCCATTATATCAGCGGTCCCCTGCAGGCCAGTTCCATGGCCGTCTTTTCCGTAGGCGGTAACCTGGGCTTCGGCCTGGGGCCAATAATCGCTTCTCTCATCCTCAGCCACGGTGGTTTAAAATCCTCCTGGCTGATTCTCTTTCCTACGGTTCTTACCGTCGCTTTACTGGCCCATACCATGCCGGCCATTGGTCGCGCCATGGCCGCCGGCCAGCGGGCAACTGCTGCCGGCAGGCAAAAAGAAAATGATAGTCATACTTCCCTGGCGGCCATTACCCTGCTGGTCCTGGTGGTCATCATGCGTTCCTGGCTGCATACCGGTTTAACCTATTACATCCCCTTTTACTACCAGCATTACCTCCATGGTGAGGCCGCCTTCGCCAGTACCATGCTCTCCATCTTTCTCATAGCCGGCGCCGTGGGTACTCTGGTGGGTGGGCGACTTGCCGATTACTGGGGGCCAAAAAAATGATCGTCGCCTCCATGCTGGTGCTTATTCCCCTGGTCCTGGCCTTCCCTTACGTCAAAGGGCTTTGGGTGGCCATATTGCTGGCCTTGAGCGGCTTTGCGGTAGTTTCTACCTTTGCCCCGGCCATTGTCCTGGCCCAGTCCTTGATGCCCCGGCACATCGGGGTGGCCTCCGGCCTGATGATGGGGTTTGCCATCGGCACCGGCGGCCTGGGGCTCCTCCTGCTGGGTGGTATTGCCGATGCCAGGGGTGTC
This sequence comes from Moorella glycerini, assembly GCF_009735625.1. Classification (NCBI taxonomy): domain Bacteria; kingdom Bacillati; phylum Bacillota; class Clostridia; order Neomoorellales; family Neomoorellaceae; genus Neomoorella; species Neomoorella glycerini. Next base: position 3,499,328 of record NZ_CP046244.1, read on the forward strand.
CCCTTTGTCATCCACCTCCTGGCCTTTATTCCTGCCCTGGCTGCTGCCCTGGCCCTTCCCCTGCCCGACCTGCGCCGGCAACCGGCAAAGGCGCACTAAACTACCTCGCGGCCCAGGAGGGCCACGCCGATGGCATTGTCGGAACTATGTTCCGGGGCGGCAAAGTAGAGGCGGGCTCCTACGGCGCGGTGTTCCAGGCGGTGACGCAGGCGGCTGCGCAGGTAGGTATTGGCCGCCACCCCGCCCACGATTAAAATATCTTTAATCCCGGTAGCAATCACGGCCGGCCGCAAGACCCTCTCCAGGGTATTGGCAATACACTGCTCCACCGCCCGGGCGATGGCCGCCCGGGGAGCGCCTGCAGCCAGCAGGCGTTCTGCCTGGCTGGCCGGCCCGGAAAAACTAAAATTGTACCCCCGGACGGCTGAGGTCAGCCGGACCTTTTCTCCATCTTCTCCTCCGGCTTCCCGGGCCAGCAGTTCCAGCTGCGGCCCGGCGGGAAACTTCAGGCCCATGAGCACCCCGACCCGGTCTACAAGTTGCCCGGCATGAAGATCCAGGGTGCCCCCCAGTTTGCTAATATTAAAACCACCGGATTTACGGCTGACCTGGAGAATTTCGGAGGTCCCTCCCGACAGGTGGACGGCCAGAAAGGGACCGTCCGGCTGCCAGCCTGCCGACCACAGGCCCGCGGCAATATGCCCTTCCTGGTGGGTAGTGGCCAGGAAGGGTACCTGCAAGGCGGCTGCCAGTATCCGGCCCTGCCCGGCAGCTACGGTAAAAACCGGCATATAGGAGCCTGCCACGGGCCGGGGTCTGGTGGCAGCCGCCACTCCTTTGAGATGGGTTGCCGGCACGTCGGCAAAGGCTAAAGCCAGCAATTCCGGCAAGCTCTGGACATGATGAAAAACCGCCGTTCCCTGCTGCAGTCCCCTTTCCCCCGGGGGTACCGGCAGCAGGCGGCGGTGAGCTGTAAGTATTTCGCCGTCAACGCTGACGATGGCTACTGAACAGGTATAGGCACTGGTATCGATGCCGAGAATGGCCATTAGCTATCTACCCAGCTCCTTGCGGGCGGTGTCCAGCAAGCCGTTGACAAACCTGCCGGCTTCTTCGTCATTAAAAGTTTTGGCCAGTTCAATGGCCTCGTTGATAATTACGCTCACCGGGGTATCCGGGCAATATTTCATTTCATATAATGCCATCCTGAGGATGTTGCGGTCGACGGCCGCCAGGCGTTCCAGGCGCCAGCCCACTGCATACCTGCTGATTATGGCGTCGAGTTCCTGGCGGGCCGTGACCGTCCCCATTACCAGCTGCCGGGCAAAGGCTGCTGCCTGGAGTGAAAGTTGCTCATCAGCTAAGACTTCTTCCACGGCCCTTTCCGGGGCCATGCGACCCAGGTCAACGGCAAAGAGAGCCTGCAGGGCTTTGGCCCTGGCTGCCCTTCTACTCAAAGTACACTATTCCCCCTTACCAGCGATCGCCAAAGAAACGTTTCCAGATACCCTGCCACCCCCGGCCCTGATCAAGGCGGTGGCCGATAAGATAGCCCAGAGCTACACAGAGGCCGATGAAAAGGGCCTTCCCGAAGCCCCAGATGGCAGTTAAAAGCCCAAAAATAAGGCCCAGGCTGACGCCGATCAGCTTACCCCGGTGTTCCCGCCAGAGGTAGTCCAGCAAGTCGAGGATATTTTCCACCCGTCCATCTCCCCTATTCTACCCGGCGCAGGCCTTCCTGGTAGATACCGTTCACCCGCACCTGGACCTCGGGCACTTCCAGGCCGGCCGTGGCAACAATATATTCATGCACCTTTTCCTGGAGGGCTGCCGTCAATTCAGGTAGATTGCGGTCGGGGCTAACGGTAATATTGAGCTTCACGGCCAGCCCTTCCGGGAGAACTCTAAGGATGGGCCGCACTTCTCGTACCCCTTTCACCTGGCGGGCGGCCCGGGTGACCAGGTTTTCCAGGGCCGGCAGGGCAATGCTGGCCGTACCAAGGTCGGCAGATTTAATAACCGCCTGCTCTTCTCTTGCTGCTGCCGGGCGCACACTGGCCAGGAAGAAACGCAAGGCCAGCAGGAACAATACGGCAGCTACCAGGCCGGCTATGAGGCGGTAGTCCGGCCGCAGGAGACTTAGTTCAAAAAGGTCCAGGGGCACTGTCCAGCCGGCGATGACTGCCAGGGCAGCTACGGAAAGGGCCGCCACCAGCAAAGCAAAAAGGGCCAGTATGGCCCGCTCCAGCATTGACAAGTCACTACCCCCCTACCGGACCCGGCTGGTTTCTTCTTCTTTCTCTTCCTGGGGGAAAACTACGCCCTGGACGTGGACATTAACTTCTACCACCCGTAAGCCCGTCATTGATTCAATAGCCTTTTTTACATTCTCCTGCACCCTGATGGCTACATCCGGAATACGCACCCCGAAGTTGACCACTATGTACAGGTCAACAGCAGCTTCCTTTTCCCCTACTTCTACCTTGACACCCTTACTTAGATTCTTCCGGCCTAAAAGCTCGGCAATACCGCCGGCAATGCCGCCGCTCATGCCGGCTACTCCTTCAATCTCCGTGGCCGCCAGGCCGGCAATGATGGCTACCACTTCGTTGGTAATCCTGATAGTGCCGAGATCGGTCCGGTCCTGTTGTTCTAAAATATTATCCACTCTACCCACCTCCACTTGTTACTATATTATACCAGAGGCCGGTAGCCATCACAACTGCTTCCTGCGAAAATAGTTTTAAACTAATGCCAGCTAACTCCTGCCAGGACGTTAGCCGGCCAGCAAGCGACGCTGGATAAAGTTAGTGTAGATCTCACCCCGCCGGAAAAAGGCGTTGGCCATAATCTGCTGGTGGAAGGGAATGGTCGTCGGTATCCCTTCAATTACCATTTCTTTCAGGGCCCCCGTCATACGGTTGATAGCCCCTTCCCGGTCCGGCGCCCAGGCAATAACCTTGGCGATTAAGGAATCATAAAAAGGAGGAATGAGGTAACCACTATAAGCAGCGCTGTCCACCCGGATGCCAAAGCCTCCCGGTACATGGTAACGCTCAATCCTCCCCGGGGCCGGCCGGAAATTATGGCTGGGATCTTCGGCATTGATCCGGCACTCAATGGCATGCCCCCGGATCTGGACGTCCTCCTGGTGGATGCTCAAAGGTTCCCCCGCCGCTATCCTGATCTGTTCCTGGACCAGGTCGATACCGGTAACCGCCTCGGTCACCGGGTGTTCCACCTGGATGCGGGTATTCATTTCAATAAAATAATAGCGGCCATGCTTATCCAGCAGGAATTCTACCGTACCGGTGCTGTAGTAATCAACGGCCCTGGCGGCCTTTAAGGCAACCTCTCCCATTTCCCGGCGCAGTTCCGGGGTGAGGGCTACCGAGGGTGCTTCTTCCAGTATCTTCTGGTTGCGGCGTTGCAGGGAACAGTCGCGCTCGCCCAGGTGAATGAGGTTCCCTCCGGTATCACCTAAAATTTGAAACTCAATATGGCGGGGTTCTTCAATATATTTTTCCAGGTAAACCTGGGGATCACCGAAGGCGGCTTCAGCTTCCCGCTGGGCGGTTTGGATGGCCTGGCGCAGCTCCCGGGGGCCCTGGGCCACCCGCATACCGCGGCCACCGCCACCGGCGGACGCTTTAATCAAAACGGGGTAACCGATTTCTTTAGCTATGGCCAGGGCGGTATCCAGGTCTTTAACGACACCCTCTGAACCGGGTACTACCGGCACCCCGGCAGCAATCATGGTGGCCCGGGCCGTGGCCTTGGCCCCCATGAGCTGCATGGCCCTTGGCGAAGGGCCGATAAAGGTGATCCCTGCCGTGGCGCACATCTCGGCAAAGTAGGGGTTTTCTGCCAGGAAGCCGTAACCGGGATGAATGGCATCGGCACCACTCATCTGGGCAACAGCAATAATACTGGGGATATGCAGGTAACTGCGGTTGGCCGGCGCCGGCCCGATACAGACGGCTTTATCGGCAAGCCTGGTGTGCAGGGCTCCCCGGTCGGCCTCGGAATAGACGGCTACTGTTTCGATATCCAGTTCACGGCAGGCGCGGATAATCCGCACCGCGATCTCGCCGCGATTGGCAATGAGAACCCGCTTAAACATCTCCTATCCTCCGAAAAAAGCATACTTCTTAGCGGCAGTTTATGTCTCTATGCCGCCCAGGAACTAGCCCTTAGTATTTCAGCATCTTTGTTTCTACTCTTTCTTTAAATGGAACAGTACCTGGCCGTATTCCACCGGCTGGCCGTTTTCCGCGAGGATCCTGACGACCTGGCCGGCGGTTTCGGCCGTCAACTCATTCATCAGCTTCATAGCTTCTATTATGCACAGGGTCTGCCCCGGTTTAACCCTGGTACCAACCTCAACGAAAGGCGGCGCGTCAGGGGCCGGCGCCCGGTAGAAGGTGCCTACCATGGGGGCCCGGACTTCAACAATATCCTGGGGAGTCTGGGCCAGCGGTTTATCTCCCTGGGTCTCAGGCTTAGCATCCGTAGTCACCTGGACTGCCGGGGCCGGGCCGGCAGTCCCTCCCTGGTCACCGCCACGGCGGATCATGATTTTGACCCCATCGCTTTCCAGGTTAAGCTCGGTAATGCCTGTTTCTTCCAGGGCTTTAATGAGCTGGGTGATGTCCTTGAGATCCATTTTCTTTGTACCTCCTGCCTCGGCCTTAACCCCGGCCTGGGGTTTTAAAGTGCGCCGGCCCGGCTGCAACCGCCCGGCGCGGCGGTCCTCAAAAAATTTCCGGGCCACCTGGGGAAACAGCGCATAGCTGATGACATCTTCTTCATTCCGGGCCAGGTCGCCGATTTCCTGCCGGGCTTCTTCCAGGCGCGGCGGCAGGATGTCCGCCGGCCGCCCCTGGATAGGCTCTTCATCCCCGATGATCAACCGGCGAATTTCCTCACTTATAGGGGCCGGCGGCCGGCCGTAGAGGCCGCGGACGTAATTTTTAACTTCGCCGGGTACCATCTTGTAACGCTGGCCCAGCAGGACGTTGAGGACCGCCTGGGTGCCCACAATCTGGCTGGTGGGCGTTACCAGGGGCGGGTACCCCAGGTCGGCCCGTACCCGCGGTATCTCGGCCAGGACTTCATTGATGCGGTCGGCAGCCTTTTGCTCTTTTAACTGGCTCACCAGGTTGGAAATCATGCCGCCGGGGACCTGGTGCTGGAAGACCCACATATCGGTAATGCGGGTTACGCCGCGCTCATAGCCCAGCTCCCGGCGCAGGTCGTCGAAATAACGGGCGATCTCAAAGAGGAGGTTCAAGTCCAGGCCGGTATCGTAGGGCGTCCCGGCCAGCGCCCGGACCACCGTCTCTACCGGTGGCTGGGAAGCACCGAAGGCCAGGGGGACAGAGGCCGTATCGACCACGTCCACTCCGGCCCGGGCGGCCTCCAGGTAGGCACCTACGGCCAGGCCGCCGATATAATGGCTGTGGAGCTGGACGGGGACGTGAAGCTTTTCTTTAAAGAGCTTGACCAGTTCATAGGCATCAAAGGGAGCGAGTAAACCGGCCATATCCTTGAGGCAGATGGAGTCAACGCCCATGCTTTCGAGTTCTAGAGCCGTCTTTAAGTAGTGCTCGGTGGTATGGACCGGGCTGATGGTGTAGACCACCGTCCCCTGGACATGGGCGCCTTCCTTTTTAGCGGCTGCAATAGGGACTTCCAGGTTGCGTAAATCATTCAAGGCATCAAAAATACGGATAATATCAATTCCGTTGGCCACCGCCCTGGCAATAAAGGCCCGCACCACATCGTCGGGGTACAGCTGGTAACCTACCAGGGACTGGGCCCTGAGAAGCATCTGCAGGGGTGTTTTCCGGGCATATTTTTTCAGGGTCCGCAGGCGTTCCCAGGGATCTTCGTCCAGGAAGCGCATGCAGACATCAAAGGTAGCGCCGCCCCAGACCTCCAGGGAATGGTAACCGACGCTGTCAATTTTTTCAATGATCGGCAGCATATCGGCCGTGGTCATGCGCGTGGCCCAGAGGCTCTGGTGCCCGTCGCGCAGGGTGGTGTCGGTGATCTTTAGCTGGCTCAAAACTGCTCTCCTCCGTATAGGTAAGCTAGTCTCCCTAACATATTCATCTTTTGGCCGGCGGCGTTTAACAACTACTGGGGGTGGGTCCTCGCGACTATAGAAAAGCTCTGGTGTCATAACCAGAGCGGTGCTTGTCTTTTTGATCCAACCGCCTTGCCTTATTATATAAACACGTACCAGGCGGTGCAATATTTCTCGTGCAAGTATACAATATATTTGCCCTTGCTCTCAGAAGCCTTGAAAATCAAAGCTTCCGTCCTTCGATTTTTTTGCCATCCCGCCTGCTTATCCCGAACGGTCGTTGCTCTCCCCGCCATAGTATGACCCGGATCTGGTCAGAGCGGCCGCCTCAGTAAAAAAAGTATTTCGCCAAGCAAAGCTATCAGGGTGCCCCCCCCCCCGTATAGCAATATCTTCCATTTCCTCTTGCGGAATCCGTAAAAATGCCTCTACCACCCGGGGGTCAAACTGCCGGCCTGCACACCGTTTCAATTCCTCATATGCCTCCTGCGGGGTAAATGCCTGCCTGTAAGGCCTGGCGGAGGTCATGGCGTCGTAAGCATCGGCCACACGAATAATGCGCGCCAGAAGCGGGATCTCCTCTCTTGAAAGGCCAGCCGGATAACCACCACCCCCAAAGTCTTCGTGATGGTGCCGTACGGCTGCAATGACCGCCGCAGGGAACCGGGCCGGTTCCAGGATCCTGGCGCCTACTTCAGGATGACCCTGCATCTCTTTTCTTTCTTCCGGGGTGAGGGGGCCCGGTTTAAGAAGAATGTCCTCTTGTATGCCAATTTTGCCCAGGTCGTGTAATAGGCCGGCCAGGTAAACCTGTTCCTCCTCTTCAGCACCAAGTCCCAGCATACGGGCGCAGGAGCGTGCCCATTGGGCTACCCGGATGGAATGCCCCCTCGTGTATACGTCCTTGGCCTCCAATGCCGTTGCCAGCGCCTGTACGGTACTCAGGTAGTACTCCCGCAGGGAGGAGTAAAGGCAGGCGTTCTCCAGCGCCAGCCCGACTTGAGCTGCAACAATACCCAGATACTCAAGTTCCTCTTCCGACCAGCGGCGCGGTAAAGGAGAATAAACCGTCAATGTGCCCAGAATCTTTCCGCCCGCTTTCACCGGCACCACAACCAGGGCCCGCATCTCCAGCGCGTAGTAGGACAGGTGCCTGCCAGACCCGTTGGCGGCCAGGTCCTCCACTACCACGGCTTCCCCTTTTTGGAGCACCTCACCAAGCAAGTTATCCTCCGGCCGGACGCGGGCAACCCTTTCCTGCAACTTGGGGTTCATACCCAGGCTGGCCCTCAGCACCAGTTCGCCGGTATTTTCGTCAAGCACCCGCAGGGCACACCACCGTGCACCCAGCACATCCCTCACACTCGCCAGAGCCGATTCAAGCACCAGGTCCACATCAAGGTGGCTCGATAACACCTGCCCTACTTCGATCAGCCGTTCCAGCATCGCTGCCCTTTCCCGCACCTTCCGGAAAAGCCGGGCATTTTCCAGCGCCAGCCCCAGAATGGTGCCCAGGGTGGTCAAGAAGATGGCTTCCTCTCCGGTGAAGCGCTGCCCCCCCGGCTTGCCTGCTAAGGTGAGTACCCCCGTTACCTTGCCCCCAGCAGTAAGAGGTACTGCAACTGCCGGCCGCTTTTCTTCGGGCGTGCTTTCTCCGGGACGGCTGTCAAAGTGCGCGGCGACGGCTTCCCGCTCAACCGCGGCTATTATTTCCCCTGCAGGAATTACCCTTAATTCGTTGTACGGCTCCAGGGTAGCCGCCACCTCAAGAGTCGCCGCCCCTGGTTCCGCTTCGCCCAGCATTATCACCGACCCGCTGGAAGCACCAGTCAATTCCAGCACCGCCTGAAGTCCCTGCCGGGCAGCTTCGGCCACCTGCAGGCTGCCGGAAACATTTTTGCTGAATTCAAAGAGAACGCTGAGTTCGTCTGCCTTTTTCTGCAGTTCTTGCCTGGTGTACAGCAGCTGAGCCACGGTTTCCGTTACTGCCCCCATCATCTCCGCCGCAGTCCAGAGCCGCTCTTCAGACCAGAGGGGTACCGTTCTGGCCGCCGCCAAAAGCTCCTCCCGGTCAATGCCTGTTTCCCGGGCCAGTTGCGCCACTGCCTCTTCTGTAAGCGGCTGCAGAGCTGCACTGCCACCCACCAGTACCGCCACCGTTTCTCCCGCTACCCGGAGGGGGACTGCCAGGTGCACCAGCCCGGCATGGCAAATGTCGAGAACTGCTCTCCCTGCCTCCAAGGCAGCCCTGGTAGAGACAACACGTGCAGCCGCGCACCTGGCTCTTCCTTCTGGATCAGCATTAAGCAAGGCGCAGAAAGAGCACATGTTGGAGATTTCCGTGAGCGGTTGTCCATCCGGGCAGGTGACCAGAGCTGCCAGTCCCAGAGCCTGGCTCATGCTCTCTTGCAGTCTTTGTAAGCCGATCTGTTTCAGTTCTTCGTAGTACTGCATTAATTTCCCTCTCTCCATGAAAGGAACCACATACCTCCTGCTGGGAGTGCTCGCCAGAAAAGGCCTGCTTGCCGGACCGGCTGTCCCGCGAGAGAGTTAAATGCCGGCCCTTTGGCGGCCTTTCTTTGCCTCCTTGTCCGCGTACATCCTGGCGTCGGCCACTGCGAGCAGCGCATCTACGTCTTTTCCGTCTGCCGGAAACCGCGCCAGTCCCACCGATAGGCTCAAGGGTATCTCCGTGCCGGAAAAGCGTATCGCTTTCAGGTGCCTCTCAAGCCGGGCCCGGAGTGTCTCCAGGCGCGGCCCTTTACCCGGGAAGAGGATGACGAATTCGTCGCCCCCATAGCGGGCCGTTACATCCCCTTCCCGGACGCTTTTCTGGATAGCCTGAGCCACCCGTTTCAGGGCTTCATCCCCATACTGATGTCCCCAGGTGTCGTTGATTTTCTTCATGTTGTCCAGGTCTAAAATAGCCAGCACCGGGCTGCGCTTCCCTTCCTGGGCTTCCTTTAGCACGCTCTCCGCCAAGGCAAAAAAGGCCCGCCGGTTGTATAGGCCGGTAAGCGGGTCGCTTTCGGCTTCGCGCTGGTAACGGCATGAAGCCCGGGCCAGTTCCATGACCATCAACACCATCGAATATAGGACTAAAAAGGTACCGGTGTTGGAAAGAATAAGTTCGCCCACTATTCTTTTGAGCAATGTAGAGAGGCGGAAAAACTCTCCCAGAAGGTCCAGGGAAATGCCGGCCAGCACCAAGGGCAGGCCGATAAAAAGCAGAACCACGGCCGTTCTCTTTCTAACTCTCAGTTGAGAGGTACGGATAAACCATACCAGCCAGACGAGTATCAGGAGGTAAATAAAAAATTTACTCCCTTTGCAAGCCACTCGCAGCCAGTCGATGAGATAGACCCCTTCTAAATTCATTCCCTTTTCCCCGGCAGAAAATATTACCGCTATACAGCCGCCTTATCGGCGACTACGGCTTTTTCTAAAAGCTCTCCCATTGCTGTTACAGCACATAGATTTTCTGTGAAGCACACGCCTCAAACATTTTGAGGAGGGTTAAACCTTGCGGTTAAATGCGTATAATTTTATGGTTCTATGAGGACCCGCCCCAGGTTCTCTAGAACGGCCAGGCCGTCCATTCCCGGGAGGTGGATGTCGAGGATCACCAGGTCGTACGGTCCTCCTTTTCCCCTAGCTTTAACCAGCGCCTCCTGGCCGCTGGCAGCTTCGTCCACCAGGTAGCCCTTCTCCTCCAGTGTTCTCCTGGAGGAAAACCTGGTGAGGGTCGAATCTTCTACCAGCAGGACGCTCTTTTCCGGCAAGGTTAGCAAGGTTTTTTCCTCCTTCAAGACCGGTTTTCTGTCCTGGTATCTATTGTGGATTTATTAAAGGGTTTTCCCTTCTGTATCACCAGGGACAAAAGCCGGACAGAAATATTTGCCCCTGCTTCAGCGTTTCAAAGCTATCATATTGCTATGTTTCCGGTCCCGCTAGTAACGTTAAAAATTCG